>CAKUHW010000249.1 GCA_934659415.1 uncultured Oscillospiraceae bacterium | reverse complement strand
ATACAGGGGAGCTCAAGGGCACGGGCAGAGGCCACAGGCTTCTGCCAGACCCATACCCCCCTTGTGTAAAGGGGGGAAAGCCAGCGCCCTTCGCTGGCAGGGGGGATTGTCACCATGGCTGCCCGCCAAAATCCTCTTGACATTTTCCCCGCCTTCCCATATAATGGCCCTGCGATAGGGGAGTAATCGGCAGGGGGCTCCGCCCTCTGGGACAAAAGCCAACAGCAAGGCGTCCGCAGGGCGTCTGGTTTTGTCTGAAATGGTGAGACTTATCCGCGGCATACGCTGCGGGTAGGTCTTTTTTCTTTTGCCGCTGTGTTTCCCTTCCTTCCGCAGTCCGTTCTGCGCTATCGTGTATTGCAAAAGGAGTGTTGCCCTGTGAGCGAATGGTACCACAAGACCCCGGAGGAGACCCTGGACGAGCTGGAGAGCGACCGCGCCCATGGTCTCACCGCCGCCGAGGCGGAGCGCCGGCTGGCCCGCTGCGGCCCCAACCGGCTGGAGGGCGGGAAAAAGGAGAGCCTGGCCCGCCGGTTCCTCAACCAGATGAAGGACCCCATGATCCTGGTGCTGCTGGCCGCGGCGGTGCTCTCCCTCATCTCCAGCCGGGGGGAGGACTGGATCGAGGCGGTGATCATCCTGGTGATCGTCATCGTCAACGCCTGTATCTCCATCTCCCAGGAGAACAGCGCGGAAAAGGCCCTGGAGGCCCTGCGGAAGATGTCCGCCCCCCTGGCCAAGGTGCTGCGGGACGGGGAGCTGGTCCGGCTGGACACCGCCCGGCTGGTCCCCGGGGACGTGATCGTGCTGGAGGCGGGAGACCTGGTGCCTGCCGACGCCCGCATTCTGGAGTGCGCCAACCTGAAGGCGGACGAGTCCGCCATGACCGGCGAATCCGTGCCCGTGAGCAAGGAGGCCCTGGCCGCCCTGCCGGAGGACACCCCCCTGGCGGACCGGCGGAACATGGTCATCTCCTCCACGGTCATCACCAACGGCCGGGCGGTGTGCGTGGTCACCGCCACGGGGATGGACACCGAGGTGGGCCGCATCGCCGGGATGCTGCTGGGCGCGGAGGAGACCGACACCCCGCTCCAGCTGAAGATGGGCGAGATCTCCAAGACCCTGTCCTTCGTGTGTCTGGCGGTGTGCGCCGTCATGTTCGGTCTGGGGCTCATCTACCGCCACGGCGTGCTGGAGATGCTCATGTCCGCCGTGTCTCTGGCGGTGGCCGCCATCCCGGAGGGGCTGCCCGCCATCGTCACCATCGTGCTGGCCCTGGGGGTGCAGCGGATGGTGAAGCGCAATGCCATCGTGAAAAAGCTCCCCGCCGTGGAGACCCTTGGGTGCGCCGGGGTGATCTGCACCGATAAGACGGGCACCCTCACCATGAACAAAATGACCGTGGTGGAGATCTGGGGGGACCGGCGGGAGGCCCTGACGGTCACCGCCCTGTGCAACGACACGGTGCTCACCCTGGACTCCGACGGCCGCCCCCGCACCGCCGGCGACCCCACGGAGACCGCCTTTGTGGACGCGGCGCTGGCCGAGGGGCTGGACAAGAACGAGCTGGAGCGGACCATGCCCCGGGTGGGGGAGCTCCCCTTCGACTCCCAGCGCAAGCTGATGAGCACCGTACACCCCTACGCCGGGGGCTGGCGGGTGATGGTGAAGGGCGCGCCGGATATCCTGGTCCGCCGCTGCACCGCCTGCCTGACGGAGGGCCGCGCCGCGGCCATGACCGCCGGGCGCTGCGCGGAGATCGAGGCGGTCAACGCCGATATGGCGGGCCGGGCCCTGCGGGTGCTGGGGGCCGCTTATAAGGATCTGGACGCCCTGCCCGAGGGGGAGCTCACCGGCGAGGTGCTGGAAAACGGTCTGACCTTCGTGGGCCTGGTGGGCATGATCGACCCGCCCCGATCCGAGGTGAAGCAGGCGGTGGCCGAGTGCTACCGGGCGGGCATCCGCCCGGTGATGATCACCGGCGACCACAAGCTCACCGCCGTGGCCATCGCCCGGGAGCTGAACATTTACCGGGAGGGGGATCTGGCTATCACCGGCGCGGACCTGGACTTTATGTCCCAGGAGCTGCTGGAGCAGGACGTACATAAGTTCTCGGTCTACGCCCGGGTGTCCCCGGAGCACAAGATGCGCATCGTCAGGGCCTGGCAGAGCCGGGGCATGGTGGTGGCCATGACGGGGGACGGCGTGAACGACGCCCCCGCCCTCAAGGCGGCGGACATCGGCTGCGCCATGGGCATCACCGGTACTGACGTGGCCAAGGGGGCCGCGGACATGATCCTCACGGATGACAACTTCGCCACTATCGTCCACGCGGTGGAGCAGGGCCGGGGCATCTACGCCAACATCAAAAAGGCCATCCACTATCTGCTCTCCTGCAACATCGGCGAGATCATCACCCTGTTCCTGGCCACCCTCTTCAACTTCCACCAGGCGCCGCTGGTGCCGGTGCAGCTGCTGTGGCTCAACCTGGTCACCGATTCCCTCCCCGCCCTGGCCCTGGGCATGGAGCCGGTGGAGCCCGGCGTCATGGACGAAAAGCCCCGCTCCGCCCGGCAGCCCCTGTTTGACCGGGGCTTCTCCCTCCGCCTGGCCTGGCAGGGGGTGATGGTGGGCCTGATCACGCTGGCGGCCTACTGGCTGGGGGAGTATGTGCTCAGCGACCCCGACCTGGCGGACGCCACCGCCAACAC
>CAKUHW010000248.1 GCA_934659415.1 uncultured Oscillospiraceae bacterium | reverse complement strand
GCTTCCCGTGGGGGAGGTTTTCGGTGATGAGCCGCTCGCACAGGGTAAGGATCTCGGCCACGCCCGCCTTGTCGTCGGCCCCCAGCAGGGTGGAGCCGTCGGCGGTGATAAGGGTCTTGCCCTTCAGGTCCTTCAGGAAGGGGAAGTCGGACGCCTTGATGACCCGGCCCTCCCTGGGCAGGGCCACGTCGCCGCCGTCGTAGCCGGGGTGCAGGATGGGGTCCACGTCCTTGCCGGAGAAGGCGGGGGCGGTGTCCATATGGGCCAGCAGGCCCAGGGCGGGGGCGTTCTCACAGCCGGGGGTGGCGGGAAGGCAGCCGGTGACGATGCACCAGCGCTCGTCCAGCTTCACGTCGGACAGGCCCAGGGCGGTCAGCTCGTCCCGCAGCCGGCGGGCCAGATCCCACTGGCCGGGAGTGGAGGGGGTGACGCCGGTGCTCTCGGAGGACTCGGTGTACACCCGGACGTAGTTCAGCAGTCTTTCATAGGCGCGCATAGACAGGATCTCCTTACTTTGAATTGATAAACGTCAGTTGACAATGGATAATTGGAGCTCAAACCGGCCGCCGCTTCAGGATCACCGGGCTGGTGCTCCACTCCGCGCCGCAGGGCTCCGGCTTCCGGCGGCAGAGGGCGTAGAAGTCCGTGCAGCGCCCCTCCAGCTCCAGCAGAGGCAGGTCCCTGCCGTGGGCGGGCTTGGTGATGACGGTCACGTCCTCCGGGATGGCGCGCAGCACCTCCCTGCCCCGGCTATTGGCCCCCAGCACCCGCAGATAGGGGGGGATGGCGGGGCGGTCGCTCTCCCGCAGGCCCAGGGCCGCCCACAGCACCATGCGCCGGATGCGGGCGTGGGCGTAGCGTTTGGTCTTGGCCAGGGCATAGAGCTGCTCCAGACTGACGGCCTGCCGGGCCGCCTGCCGCAGGCGGCGGTCCAGCCCCTCCCCGCTGTCGGGCAGGGCGGCAAACTCCTCCGGGGTCATGGCGCGCAGCCGGGCCAGCACCGCCCGCTGATTATACTCCAGGGATGCGGGGTTGTCCAGCGGCAGCTCCCCTGCCAGGATCCTTGCCCGCAGATGGGAGGCCGAGGGATACTCCGGATGGTCCCCCCCGTCGTGGCCCGCCCCCTGCCGGGGAATGGCGTACACCGCCGGGCTCCAGCCCAGCCGGGCGGCCGCCTTCAGGTATTCCGCCCCCAGGCTGTCGTTGGCCCCGGTCAGGCAGGCCGCTCCCCCGCTCCCCAGCAGCGCCTCCGCCGCCCGCTGGCGGCACAGGGCAAAGGGCAGCCCCGCGTCCAGATGGGCGCGCAGGGCGGCGGAGAACTCCGGGCTGTTCAGGGCGGCGGCGGCCCGGGCCACGGCGGCGGCATCTCCGCTCTCGCTGCCGAAGGACAGGGCCTGCGCCCCGGCGGAGCGAAGGATGGACACCGCGCCGAAGGCGAACTGCTCCGCCGAGGCGGCCGCCCACACCGTGGGCAGCTCCAGCACCAGGTCCGCGCCCCCCTCCAGGGCGGCGGCGGCCCGGGTCCACTTGTCGGTGACGGCGCACTCCCCCCGCTGGACGAAATTCCCGCTCATGGCGCACACCACGGCGCACTCCCCCGCCCGGCGGCGGGTCTCCGCCAGGTGGCGGCGGTGCCCCGCGTGGAAGGGATTATATTCGGCAACGACGCCAACAACTTTCATGTGATCCGACCCGTCTCTCAACTTTTTGCAGAAAATGCGGAAAAATGCTTGTCCTTTTTCCAAAAAGGCGCTAAAATGATAGGCGCTTTTATTCTATACAAATTTGTGCGAGAAGTAAACAATATTTTAAGGAGTGTCATTCATGAAAGTTCTGGTCATCAACGCCGGAAGCTCTTCCCTGAAGTATCAGCTTCTGGACACCGATACCCAGGCCGTCCTGGCCAAGGGCCTGTGCGAGCGCATCGGCATCGACGGCAAGTTCACCTACAAGCCCCAGCTGCCCGGCAAGGAGAAGCTGGACGCCATTGATGTAGCCATGCCCACCCACTCCGAGGCCATCCAGACCGTGCTGGACGCCCTGGTGGACCCCAAGAACGGCGTCATCGGCTCCATGAAGGAGATCGACGCGGTGGGTCACCGCGTGGTGCACGGCGGCGAGGCCTTCAACCAGTCCGTGCTCATCACCGACGAGGTCATGGCCGCCGTGGAGGAGTGCATCCCCCTGGCCCCCCTGCACAACCCCGCCAACATCACCGGCATCAAGGCCTGCCAGGCCTGCATGCCCGGCGTGCCCATGGTGGCCGTGTTCGACACCGCCTTCCACCAGACCATGCCCCCCGTGGCCTATACCTACGCCCTGCCCTACGAGTACTATGAGAAGGACAAGGTCCGCCGCTACGGCTTCCACGGCACCAGCCACAAGTACGTCTCCCAGCGGGCCGCCGACATGCTGGGCAAGAAGCCCGAGCAGCTGAAGCTCATCTCCTGCCACCTGGGCAACGGCTCCTCCGTCACCGCCATCGACGGCGGCAAGAGCGTGGACACCTCCATGGGCTTCACCCCCCTGGCCGGTCTGCCCATGGGCACCCGCTCCGGCGACCTGGACGCCGGCATCCTGGAGTACCTGATGGGCCGCTACGGCTATGACATCAAGGAGATGGTCTCCATCCTGAACAAGAAGTCCGGCGTGCAGGGCGTGTCCGGCGTGTCCTCCGACTTCCGCGATCTGGGCGAGGCCGGCGAGAAGGGCAACAC
>CAKUHW010000247.1 GCA_934659415.1 uncultured Oscillospiraceae bacterium | reverse complement strand
CGTTATTCCCAAGGAGGTGCGGGATATGTTTGGCCTCAGTCCGGGGGATACGCTGGTGCTGCTGGCAGATAGGAAGAAGGGCATTGCCCTCCAGACGGCGGATAAACTGAACCCGCTGCTTCGGAAGACCTTTGCTGCGCTGCCGGAAGAGGGGGATGAGGGCGAATGAGCGTATTGGAGGCACAGGGGCTGACGAAGCACTACCCTGCATTTACTCTGAACAGCGTGTCTTTTGCTGTGCCGGAGGGCGCGGTGATGGGCTTCATCGGGCGCAACGGCGCTGGCAAGTCCACCACGCTGAAGTCCATTCTGGGCATGGTGCATCCGGACGCGGGCAAGGTCAGGGTGTTCGGCATGGACTATGCCGCCAACGAGCGCGCCATCCGGCGCGAACTGGGCGTGGTGCTGGGCGGCATCGACTTCTACCCCAAAAAGAAGATCCGCGTCATCACCGATGTTACCCGCCGGTTCTACGACAACTGGGACGAGGACAAATACCGCCACTATCTGCGCCTGTTCGCCATTGATGAGGAAAAGCGTGTGGATCAGCTGTCCAGCGGCATGAAGGTCAAATACATGATCGCTCTTGCCCTGAGCCACAATGCCCGGCTGCTGATTCTGGACGAGCCTACCAGCGGACTTGACCCTGTGTCACGGGACGAACTGACGGAGCTGCTGCGCCGCCTGGTGGCGGATGGCACGCGCAGCGTGCTGTTTTCCACCCATATTACCTCTGACCTGGAGAAGTGCGCCACCCACATTGCCTTCATCAAGGACGGCGAGCTGCAATACACCGGCCCCCTGGACGATTTTCGAGCCCACTACAAGGACGTGGGCGCTACGCTGGAGGATATCATCGTACATGTGGAAAGGAGGCCGTTGGATGAAGACGCTATTATATAAGCAGCTGCGGCTGGTATGCCATCCCATGACGCCGGTTTTCTGCCTGTTCGGCATCATGGTCATCATCCCCAATTACCCCTACACCGTTATTTTCTTCTATGTTATGCTGGGGCTTTTCTTCAGCTTTTTGAACATGCGGGAGCAGAAGGATCTCTACTACACGGCGCTGCTGCCGGTCGCCAAACGGGACGCGGTGAAGGCCGGATGCCTGTTCACGGCGCTGATCGAGCTGCTGTCGCTGGTGCTGCTGGGGTTCTGCTGCCTGCTGGCGGCGCATTTGCAGCCGGGCAAGGACAATCTGGTTGGGCTTGACCCCAATCTGGCACTGCTGGCGGCGGGCTTTTTGCTGTATGCGCTGTTCAACACCGTATTTCTGCCCTCCTTTTACAGCAACGGCTACAAGGTGGGAGTGGCCTTTGTCAAGGCAGTCATCCCCACTGCTCTGCTTATGCTGGTGCTGGAAGCTCTGCCCCATATCCCGGCGCTGAGTTGGCTGGACGACATGGACGCGGCCACCCAGCTGCGTCTGCTTCCGGTGCTCATCAGCAGCGCCCTGATCTATGCGGGCTGTACGCTGCTCGCCTTCCGGATATCGGCTCGGGCCTATGAAAAGGTGGATATGTGATCTTTTGCTGCCTATGAAGCCATCCTTGGCCAGCAGACCTTTGGCCTTGCGCAGAAAATCCGCGGTAAGGTCAGACCCGGCCCGGACGGCGCGGGCCGACTCTCCTGTGCAGAGCTGAAAGCTGCCGGTTATTTCAGCATTTTTCCCATTTCGATTCTTACCTCGTGCCGCTCCGGATCGATATTGGAATAAGCGTACAGATCGAAGCCGATGACCGTAAAACTGTTTTTCCGATAAAAGGCGATCGCGGCTTCATTGCAGGACTGCGTCTCCAGTACGATCATCCTCGCCGCGGAAGACTCTGCTGTTTTCTGTATGGCCTGCAGGAGCATTGTTCCGACCCCTCTGCTGCGCAGAGAACTGTCAAACACACAGATGTTGCTGAGCCGAAAACGGTTGTTCCAGCTTTCCGGCGAGCCCTCGGCATAGCCGATCAGGTCTCCGTTTTCAAAGGCGCCGAAGGCCACCGGGGCCTCCAGCCAGGTTCCGAAAAACACGTCGTCGAAGGATTTTTCGACCGGTGCTTCAAAGGCGGTGCGGCTGACCTGAAACCCGCTTTCGCAGGGACGAATGTCATAATAACCGGTCGTTCTGTACCGGGCGGTAAATTCTCTGCCCGCATAGATCCTTTTATCTAGCTGCTCAATCTCCATACGTTTACCCCCCTCTGCAAAGACTGGCTTGCGTCTGATCTGGTTTGGAATGTGCCTGCCCATGCCGGATATGGGCGGACTGAATTGGGAGGAGCCTGCGGCTCCTCCCAATTTTTACATATAAAAGGCGGCCTTGACCGTATGACCCGGTCACATACTGTGCAGCGGCTCTTCTTGCCTGGGAAGCAGGGCCTTGAGTTTGCCGCGCGGCGAATTAGAAAGGCGGGTCGTCAAACCGACGTCCCCACGACAAGCCGCCTGCGACGTCCGCCAAGTCCTCGTCCGAGAGCGCCTCGGCGTCGGAGCGGAGCTTTTGGAACAGCGCCTCGACCTGCTCGGGCGCCGCGGTGATCTGCTCCTCGGCGAGGAACGCCGCCAGCTCCTGTACGCTGTTTGCAGTTCTCGCCTTGGCAAGAAGCTTTCCGTCTAATTTTTTTTCCATTACGATCTTCCTCCGTTCTGTTTTCGGTTGTTTGGCTCAACACCGTGAACCGTTCGTATTCAAAAACGCCCGCAGCCGCTGCAGCGCGTCCTTGTGCAGTATTTTGACGTAGGCATATGATATATCC
>CAKUHW010000246.1 GCA_934659415.1 uncultured Oscillospiraceae bacterium | reverse complement strand
ACCGTGGACGGGCTGGAGGACGGAAATCTGCCCATCTACCCCGACGCCGACGGCAAGGCCACGGTCATTGTAAAGGATCCGGACAATTATAAGGGCCTGTCCTATCAGTGGCAGAAGCTGAACGGCAGCGACTGGAAGGATATCTCCGGCGCCAAGGGCACCAGCTACACCATCTCCAACGCCAGCGCCGCGGACCAGGGCACCTACCGCTGCCGGGTCAACGCCATCTACTTCCATGAGCAGTCCCAGAAGGAGTTCAGCATCTCCGCCTACTCCGCTTCCTTCCCCACGGCCTACAGCAAGCGCACCCCCTCCGCCGTGCTGACCGTCAAGGGCGAGAAGCCGCAGTCCGGCACTACCACTGTGGGCAAGCTGCACGCGGAGCTTGAGCTGCACTCCGCCAACCGAGATAACATAACCGCCCCCACGGGGTATATCACCTTCACCATCACCGGCACCGACTACGAGTGCAGCCGGGTGGTGGATCTGATCCCCAGCACCACCACCAAGACCTTCGGCACAGAGAGCAAGTATTACTCCATCGCCTCTCTGGACCTGACCGATCTGGCTGACGGCGCTTACACCGTCACCGCCTATTACAGCGGCGACCGGGTCTTTAAGGATCTGCAGCATGACACAGGCGAAGTGGCCATCATCGGCGACGCCACCGGCTACCGCCTGACCCTGAAAAACCCCAACGGCAGCAGCGTGACCAAGTTTACCTACGGCGAGGCCATTTATCCCACCCTGTCCTCTGTCACCGCCACCTCCAACGGCTATGTGGACGTGACCGAAGGCGTCACCTACCGGATCGTGACCGCCGGGACGGACGGCACGGACGCCAAGGACATTTTGGTCGACAACTTCACCTCCGCCAGCCAGGCCCTGAACGTGGGCGTCTACACGCTCCAGGCTCTGGTGAACGATAAAGTTGCAGCCAAAGCAGAGATCACCGTATCCCCCCGGCCTGTCACGGTCTCTGTCCCCTCCCAGGACAACGTCAAGGCCAACGTAGTGGAAGCCAGCATGCCCGTTCTGAAGGGCGACGGGCTGACCCCTGAGGAGCTGGCCGCCCTGAACCTGACTTACAAGGCCTTCAACTCCGCCGGGAATACAGTGACCCTGCACAACAACATGGACCCCGGCAACTACACCGTGACTCCCTGCCCCTCCGGTACCACCCCCGCAGACCTCTACCAGAACTACACCGTGACCTACGTCTCCGGCACCTATACGGTGATCGGTCTGACCTACCCTCTGTCTGTGGAAGCCCAGGACTACACGGATAAGGCGGGTCCCCGCGCTGTGGGTACCGCCGGGATCAGCGCCACAGGCACCACGGTAAACCAGTACTCCGCCAACACCGCGGTCCAGCTCTATGCCCAGCCCAACGACGGCTATATGGTGGACCACTGGACGGTAAAGTACGGCGAAACCGCTGAGCAGACGCTGTCCGGCGACCCCAACAACCCCAACCGCCTGACCATCACTACCGAGGCCGCTCCCACCGAGGTCAAGGTCTACTTCAAGGTCAAGCCCATCCGGCTGACGGCCACCACCGACAAGGGCGGCCGGGTGGACTGCATCGACGATGAAAACTTTACCTCTGGGGCCAACGTAAGCAGCGGTGCAGAATTCACCTTTAAGGCTGTGCCCGCCGAGGGCTACCACTTCTTCGGCTGGCAGCTGGGCGTGGAGGGCACCTCCACCACCTACCCCGCCGGTACGGATAACGGCGACGGCACCAACAGTCTGAACATCAAGGTGGGCACCAACTCCATCGCCCTGAAGGCGGTGTTCCAGCGGGACAGCTATACCCTCACCCTGGAAGGGGACATCACTGCCCACTACCTGCGGCAGGACCCCGCCAACCCCACCGGCCCCCAGATCGAGACCACCATCGTCAGCGGCGCGTCTATCCCCGGCGACACGGAGATCATCGCCCAGCCCAAGACCGGCTATCAGGCCGCCGAGGGGGCGGAGTTCATCCTCAACGGGGAAGCCACCGGCAAGAGCGATTCCTGCACCTTCTACCTCACGGCCAACTCCGTTCTGTCTCTGGACACCCAGCGCAACCGCTATTCCATCACCGCCGGGGCGGATGATGCCGACCACGGCTCCGTGTCCGTCCTGGTGGACGGCCAGCCCGCCCAGGGCGACGACCTGAGCGCGGTGGAGGGCGGCAGCGTAATTACCTTCATCGCCAAGGCGGAACGCGGCTATCACTTCGACCACTGGACGGTAAACGAAGCGGACGACACGGAGAGCGGCGACACCCTCACCGTGGGCGCTCTGGGCCAGAACATGACCGTCACCGCAAACTTTGCAGTCAGTGACGAGTATACCGCCACCGGCATCGTCAGCCACGACAGCCGCGGCACCATGCTGTACACCCTGTACGACATCTACGGCAATGTGGTGGACGAAGCTGAGCGCGAAATGTCCAACCCCCTGACCCTCTACAAAGGGGAGTCCATCCTCTTCAAGGCGAAGACCAATCCCGGCTACATGGTGGAGCAGTGGGACTGCAACGGCTCCGCCACCGTCAGCACCGCCAAGACCTACCCCGGCGGCAAAATCACCGTCACGGCCTATCTGGTGGCCTCCAGCCTGTATGAGGTGGGCTATGCCGCCTATGAGCACGGCACACTCACCGCCAAGGCGGACGGCGATCCCTTCAACAGCATGACTCTGGTCTCCGGCGGCAGCGACCTGACCTTCACCGCCGTCCCCGACAGCGGCTACATGGTGA
>CAKUHW010000245.1 GCA_934659415.1 uncultured Oscillospiraceae bacterium | reverse complement strand
GGAGCGGATGCCCCGCGGCCTGCGCGCTGTCGGAAAAGGCCTCCGCCGTTTCCCGCAGAGCCTCGCTGAGGTCAAAGTCCGCCAGAGTGATGGGCGGCTCCTCCTCGTCCATGCGGGAGAGGGTGACCAGAGAATTGACGAGCCCGCTCATCTTTTCCGTCTGAGCCTGGGCCTTGTCGATCCACTTCTGCTCCCCCACCTCCATCTCAAGCACCTTCAGGCAGGTAGCGATCACGGTGAGCGGCGTTTTCAGCTCGTGGCTGGCGTCTGTGATAAATTGCTTCTGCCGCTCCGCGCTGCGCACTACCGGATCGATGGCGCGGCGGGAGAACAGGACCACCAGCAGGCAGACCAGAAGGATGCATGCCGCGTCGGCGGCAAGGGAGAGGACGGCAACCGTGCGGACCGAGCGCACCGACTGCCAGCAATCCAGAAAGATAGCAGTATAGCTGTCCTCATTCTGAAAGACCAGAAAGCGATAGCCGGTGACATAGCCGTAGCCGGCGCCGTGCCTGAGGGCAATGGCCAGATAGGTGCTCACATCCGCCTGGGTGACCGCGGCGATATGGGTCAGATCGGACTGGACAAGGGTCCCGTCCACAGTGTATTGCAGGACGAAATATCGGGTGGAGAAGGGCGCCTCCGGCCCCAGCAGCCTGTCGGCGTCACTGGGCTGCCGGCCATCGGGGGCCGGCTTTTCGGTATCGCGGCCATCCGGCGGCTCGGGGGGCTCAGAGGAGGGAATGGTGCCCTGGTTAGTTCGGATCATATCCAGGGTCCTGGTCAGATCGGAGTTGACCGACAGCAGGTTTGCGCCGTTGACGATCACGCTCAGCAGCAGCATGACCACCGCAACGGACAGTGTGGCAATGCGGATAAAGCGCTTTCTAAGCCTGTGAATCATGGCGTTTCCTCCAGGGTATAGCCCATGCCGCGCACCGCGCGGATGGACACATGCGAGCCGATGGCCTTGAGCTTTTTGCGCAGGTTGGAGATATGGACCCACACAACGCTGACCTCCGCCTCACTGTCCCATCCCCAGATGCGCTCCATGAGCTTGTCCGCGGAAAAAATGACCTTCGGAGAGCGGAGAAAGAGCTCCATGACCTGAAACTCCCGGCCGCTGAGCCGAAGCTTTTGCCCGCCGCAGCTGAGCAGACCGGAGGCGCAGTCCAGGGAGAGATCGCCAAAGGACAGAACGGTGGGCTTGTAGTCCCCGGCCCGGCGCAGCAGAGCCCGTACCCGGGCAAGGAGCTCATCAGGGGCAAAGGGCTTGGGCAGATAGTCATCCGCCCCGGCGTCGAAGCCCTCCACCCGGTCGTCCTTCTGTGCCTTTGCGGTGAGCATCATCACGGGGGCGGAGAAGCCGTCCGCCCGCAGCTTTTTCAGCACCTGGATACCGTCCAGCTTTGGCATCATCACATCCAGAATCAGCGCGTCGTAGCCGCCGGCGCTGGCGTAATCGTATGCATCCTGACCATCGTGAACGGCGTCCACCGTGAACTGGTTCTTCTCAAAAAAAGCGGTAAGCGCCTCCGCCAGGTCTATCTCATCTTCCGCGATCAGCAGTTTCATGGGCATCCGCTCTCCTTTCCTCTGCATTATACAAGACGGTGTGCGAAAAGCAAGACGGGCCGCCAAAATTCAGGAACAATTTTGGCGGCCCATCCACAGCCGGCAAACCGGGCAACTGTGAGACCGGAGCGCCGCCCGGCCTTACAGCGCGTCCTTCTGCCCGACCTTGCCGCACACGATGTTGAGGTTCCCATTGCGGCAGCGCAGCGCGTCCAGAAACTCCTTGGGCACGGAGGGAGCTTTCAGACGGATGCGGTAGTGGAGCTCGTACAGAGTGCCCATGCTGGTGGTTTTCACCCGCTCCAGCTCCGCGCTGCTGGTGTACTGGGCGAAAAGATCGTCAAACAGGCCGTCGTAATCCAACCCTTCCGGGATGGTGATCTTCAGCGCCCGCTCGCTTTCCGCGCCGCCGCCGAAGCGAAGTGCGGTGAGGAGCAAAAGGAAGGCGGCGATGATGACAAAGAACAGTCCGGCAAGCGCCACATAGCCCATACCGGTGGCAAGGCCGATGGCCATGGCGAGAAAGATGGCGGCGATCTCCCGGGCGGAACCGGGGGCCGAGCGGAAGCGGACCAGACTGAACGCGCCGGCAAAGGCGACGCCTGCACCAATGTTGCCGTTGACCAGTATAATGACCACCTGCACCATGGCGGGCAGAACGGCCAGCGTCAGGGCAAAGCCCTGGGAGCTCTTTTCCCGGCCAAGCCGGGAGAGCAGGGCGGTGGCCGTTCCCAGTAGGAGGGAGACCGCGGTGCAGATCAAAAAGGTCAAAAGACTGAGCTGAGAGGTAATAATGGAATCAAGCACTGAGATTCATCTCCTTTTTTGTATGGCCGAGGATATGATTCTGATAACAGGCTCCGTATTTGGAGAAGGATGTGGGGTAGACTTCCGCCTGACTGAGCAGACGGCTCAGCCACATGGGGGCGGCGCCCGGGATCTTGAGCTCCATCAGGATCCGGCCCGGCGGGAGGATGGGCGCGCCCCAGTCCCCGCCGCGCAGGTCCAGGGCGGTGGTGCGCCAGCGCAGGCCGGTGTCAAAGGTCATGCGCAGCTCCGGATCGTCGATCCCGGCAAACGCGGTGCGGTCATAGCCGATGAAGACCTGAGGCTCCGCATGATAAAGGTGCTGGAACCAGTCGATCTCCCGGCTGATCTGCCCGCCGGGGGAACGGGACGGGTCTCCGG
>CAKUHW010000244.1 GCA_934659415.1 uncultured Oscillospiraceae bacterium | reverse complement strand
CCACCAGGAGGATGGTGGTGCCCGCCTTGTGCAGTTCCCGGATGATCTCGAAGATCTGCTCCACCAGCAGGGGAGCCAGACCCATGGAGGGCTCGTCCAGCATGAGGAGCTTGGGATTGGACATGAGGGCCCGGCCCATGGCCAGCATCTGCTGCTCGCCGCCGGACAGGGTGCCGCCGATCTGCTTCCGGCGCTCCCGCAGGCGGGGAAACTGCTCATACACCCGCTCGATGCCCGCGGCCACGGTGGAGCCGGGCTGGGTATACGCCCCCATCTCCAGGTTTTCCTCCACGGTCATGCGCAGGAAGATGCGCCGTCCCTCAGGCACATGGGCCAGACCCCGGGCCACGATCTTGTTGGGGGCCACCCCCACCAGGCTCCTGTCCAGAAACTCCACGCCGCCGCTTTTGGGGTGGAGCAGGCCGGAGACCGTTTTCAGAATGGTGGACTTGCCCGCGCCGTTGGCCCCGATGAGGGTGACGATCTCCCCGGCGCACACCTCAAAGGACACGCCCTTGATGGCGTGGATGGCGCCGTAGTACACATTGATATCGCTGACCTTCAGCATGGCTCAGCCCTCCTTCTTCTTGCCGAGGTACGCCTCGATGACCAGGGGGTTGGCCTGGATATCCTCGGGGCTGCCCTTGGCGATGACCTGGCCGAAGTTGAGCACGCAGATGCCCTCGCAGATCCCCATGACCAGGTTCATATCGTGCTCGATGAGCATGATGGCGATCTGGAAGGTGTCGCGGATCTTGACGATGTTCTCCATCAGCTCCGCCGTCTCCGAGGGGTTCATGCCCGCCGCGGGCTCGTCCAGGAGCAGCAGGGCCGGGTTGGTGGCCAGGGCGCGGACGATCTCCAGCCGGCGCTGGGCGCCGTAGGGCAGAGAGCCCGCCTCGTGGTCGGCCAGGTGCTGCATATCGAAAATGGACAGCAGCTCCATCGCCCGGCTGCGGGCGATGCGCTCTCCCCGCCAGTAGGTGGGCAGGCGGAGGATGGCCCCGGGCAAGCGGTAGTCCATCTCGTTGTGCAGGCCGATGAGCACGTTGTCCAGCACGGAGAGCTTGGAGAACAGGCGGATATTCTGGAAGGTGCGGGCGATACCCAGGCGGTTGACCTGGATGGTGTTCATGCCGCTGGTATCCACCCCGTCCAGCAGGATGGAGCCCCGGGTGGGCTGATAGACCTTGGTGAGCAGGTTGAACACGGTGGTCTTGCCCGCGCCGTTGGGGCCGATGAGCCCGGCGATCTCCGTGCGGCCGATGGTCAGGTCAAAATCGTCCACCGCCTTCAGTCCGCCGAAGTCGATGCCCAGGTGGCGGCACTCGAGAATGGGGCTCTTGTCCGCGTCCCGCTCCGGGATGACGCCCACGGAGGGCACGGGGACAAGCTTGGTGCGTTCCTTTTTCATTTCCCGGCGCCCCCCTTCTTATCTGTCCCGACGATCTTCCGTCCGGCCCGCCGGGCGACTGCCGCCGCCCGCCGCTGCGCCTTTTCCTCAGGGGAGGCCCTGAGCCAGTTGACGGCCCGCTCCAGGCAGCCGGTGAGGGAGAAGTCGTAGCTGCCCACCAGGCCCTTGGGCCGGAAGATCATCACGATGACCATCAGCAGGGCGTACAGCACCATGCGCAGGTCCCCCGCGTCCCGCAGCAGCTCGCTCACGGTGGTGAGGGCCGCGGCGGACACCACGGAGCCCAGCATGGAGCCCATGCCCCCCAGCACCACCATGACCAGGATCTCAATGGACTTCATGAACTTGAAGTTGCCGGGGGTCACGGTGCCCAGGTACCCGGCGTACAGGCACCCGGCGATGCCGGCAAAAAAGGCGGACAGCACAAAGGCCATCACCTTATAGTAGGTGGTCTTGATGCCGCAGCTCTCCGCGGCGATCTCGTTCTCCCGGATGGACAAGATCGCCCGGCCGTGGCGGGACTTCATCACCATGTGGATCACCAGACAGGTGAGGGCCACGCAGAGGAAGGTGAGGGTGAAGCCGGAGATCTTGGGGATCTGCTTGAGTCCGGCGGCCCCGTAGGTGAACTTGAAGCCCAGCACGGAGTCGATATTCGTGAGGATGACCCGGATGATCTCGCCGAAGCCCAGGGTGATGATGGCCAGATAGTCCCCCTTCAGGCGCAGGGCAGGGATGCCGATGATCACGCCGAACAGCCCGGCCATCACCCCGGAGATGAGCAGGGCCAGAATGATGTAGGGCACGGCGGCGGCGGTGTTGCCCGCCTTCAGCAGGGCGGCCAGAGGGGTGGCCTTCATGAAGATGCCCCCCGCGTAGGCTCCCACGGCCATAAAGCCCGCGTGGCCCAGGGGCAGCTGGCCCAGGTAGCCGGTGGCCACGTTCAGGGACACGGCCAGAATGATGTTGATGCCAATGGTGATCAGCACGCCGGACCAGTAGCCGGAGATGACGCCCCCCTGGATGAGGACGTACAACACCGCCCACAGCGCCGCGGTGAGCACCAGGTTGATGAGGTAGCGCGCGGGCATGGGAATACAGATCTTTTTCATACGGCGCACCCCCTTACACTTTCTCGGTGATGGGCTTGCCCAAGATGCCTGTGGGCTTCACCAGCAGCACGATGATGAGGATGGCGAACACCACGCCGTCCTTCCAGGTGGACAGACCCGCCACAGTGACCAGCGTCTCCACGATGCCGATGGCGTACCCGCCGATCATGGCCCCGGGGATGGAGCCGATGCCGCCCAGCACGGCGGCCACGAAGGCCTTCAGGCCCAGCATAGAGCCCATCATGGGG
>CAKUHW010000243.1 GCA_934659415.1 uncultured Oscillospiraceae bacterium | reverse complement strand
GGGGAGGGGTCGGGCTCCGGCGCGGGGCTGGGGGTGACCGCGGGGGAGGCCGTCTGGGAGGGGGAGGGGACAGGGCCCTGCTCCATGAAGGTCAGGAAGGCGGCGGACACGGCCTCGGGGTCGGCGCTGAGGATGAGCACCGCCCAGGTGTCCCCATGGCGAAGGATGCGGGCGTCGTCTGCAATGGCGGCCTGCTCCGGAGCGTAGCCGCCGAAATCCGCCCAGCGCTGCCGGGCATACTCGGTGAGGGCCTCCGCCATGGCGTCGGCCCCATCGGCGTCCGCAGCCCGGAGCACCGCCAGTTCGAACACCCGCGCCCCGCCAAGCCGGGCGGCGGCGCACTGGACCACCTGGGCGGCGTCCACTCCGTAGAGGGCCAGGCAGGCGGGCATGCGCTCGTCAGACACGATCTCCGGCCCCTCCGCCCCCTCCGGAGCGGCGGCCAGCATGGCCGCCAGGGCGTCGGCGGCGCTGACGTCGGGTGCGGTCTGCGCCTGCTTTTTTCCGCAGCCGGGCAGGAGCAGCGCCAGCGCCAGGGCCAGGGCGGCAAGACGTCTTTTCATGAAGATCCCTCCTAAAAAAAGCAGCCGCCCGCAGGCGGCAGAGGTGGTCGGAATACTTTGGGGCAGGGGCGGGGGCTTTGCCGTCCTGCGGCCTGCCTGCTTCTGTCCGGCCAGGCGCTGCGGGTAGGGCGGCAGGCCGAAGGCTTTGCCAACCCCCCTTGTGCAAAGGGGGGAAAGCCAGCGCCCTTTGCTGGCCGGGGGGATTGTTACCGTGCCAAAGGCGGGCGGCTATGGCAACAACCCCTCAGTCAGCGCTGCGCGCTGACAGCTCCCCTTACACAGGGGAGCTTCTCTCAAAGCCCTTTGGTCACCCGCGGAGTATGGTGCCTGTGCCGACCTCGTAGGGCAAGGGCTCTGCCCCTGCCGCGGCCCGCTGTCCCAGCGGCCCGCTTGGCTCTCCCTCTGGGAGAGCTGTCACCGCAGGTGACTGAGAGGGCCTTTGCGGTACCTCCCCGCAGGGCAAGGCCGGTCAGTCGGCGAGATAGTCCTTCAGCAGCACCCGCAGCAGCTCGTCCCGGTCCAGCTTGCGGATCAGGGTACGGGCGTTGTTGTGGTTGGTGATGTAGGTGGGGTCCTCGCTGAGGATGTAGCCCACGATCTGATTGATAGGGTTGTACCCCTTCTCCTGGAGAGAGGTATAGACGGAGGTCAGGATGGTCTTGATCTCCTCGTCCCGGTCCAGCTCCACGCGGAATTTTCTTGTGTAATCCATATCTTCCATGACGGCACACCCCCTGTATCATTTCTCTGCCATTTTACCGCATCCGCGGAAAAATGTAAAGGCCAAATCTGGCCCCGGAGTCAAAAACCGCGGCGGGATGCTTCCCGCCGCGGCAAAGGTTTACCCAATTCTCTTCACGCCCACGATGTAAGGGGTGTAGTAGCTATTATAGATATCGTCGTACTGTACCCGGTAGCTGGTGGTGGAGGCGTGGATGAACCGGCCGTTGCCCACGCAGATGCCCATGTGGGTGGTGGGCAGGCGGCCGCCGGAGCCGTCGAACTTGGCGTCAAAGAAGAAGATCAGATCCCCGGGCTCGGCCTGGGAGAGGGGCACGAAGGTGCCGTTCTTGTTATACTGCCCGGAGGAGCCCCGCTGGAGGGTGTACCCCAGCTGCTTATAGATGTAGTAGCTCAGGCCCGAGCAGTCAAAGACGTTGGGGCCGGAGGCGCCGTACACATACCGGCAGCCCAGAAGGGACACGGCCATGGCCGCCGCCGCCGCGCCCACGGGGCTGGAGGTCAGGTCCTCCATCAGGGTGACGTACTGGGCGGAGACGTAGCCGGAGAGCTTGCCGGAGGTGATCTGGTACCAGCCGTCCTGCTCCCCGAGGATGGTGACGGAGGCGCCCATGCGCAGCGCACCCAGACGGGCAAAGCCGGTGCCGGGGCCGGAGCGGACGTTCAGGGAGGTGGTCATCACCAGGCCCTCCTCGGGCACGGCGCCGTCCAGAGAGATGTACTGGGCGGAGACAAAGCCGATCAGCTCCGCCGTCTGGACCAGGTACCAGTCCTCCTGGGTCTCCAGGATGGTGACCTCGGTCCCCTTCTTCAGGGTGCCCACCCGGTCCGCGCCGGTATCGGGGGCGGAGCGGACGTTCAGCGTGTCGGCTGTGACCACGGGGGCGGGGTCCGGGGCGGCGGAGTCCGTCCCGCCGTTCTCGCCGCTCCCGGCGGGCGCTTCACTCTCCCCGGTGACCGTGAGCCACTGGGCGGACATATAGCCCGTCAGGTCCTTGTAGCTGACCTTGTACCAGCCGTTCTCCTCCCCGCTGAGCAGGGTGACCTGGGCCCCCTTGGGAGCCTTGGCCAGAATGGAGGCGGAGGTGCTGGCGGCACTGCGCAGGCGCAGGGAGTCCGCGTTCACCACGGCGGTGCCCGCGGCGGAGGCCGCGCCCGCAGTCAGGGCGGCGGCCAGCAGGACGCCCAGCAGTGTTCTGATGATCCTCGTTTTGCAGCGCATATCCGCCTTACCTCCAATTAGGCCGGCAAAAAACTGAAAGGACGTTTTTTGCCGGATGAGTTTGCAGTCCGCCGCGCGCACTCGTTGTCCAAAAGGCGCGGACAACTCACACACTTGCGGCCTGAGAAGTGTTTTCTGCCACGCACATGTCGCGGCAGAAAACGGATTCCAGATCATTCGCCGCGGCTCGCGGCGAGCTCTGCGAGGCTTTTTGACAGGCCCCGGTGCAAAGCCTGTCTTATTTCCCGGCCAGGGCCCGCATGAGCCAGATG
>CAKUHW010000242.1 GCA_934659415.1 uncultured Oscillospiraceae bacterium | reverse complement strand
CCTATGCGCAGTATGCCTACGCCGCCGCGGAGGAGGCCTTTGCCGGCAGCGGCCTGGACGGCTCCGCCCGGACCGGCGTCGTCATGGGCACCGCGCTGCACGGCATCAACATCATCAGCCGGGCGCAGAATGAGCTGGCGCTCAAAGGGCGCTCTGCCGAGCCCAAGCTGCTGGTCAAGTGTATGGGCAATATCGCCGCCGCCCACTTTTCCATCACCCATAAATTGACCGGTCCCAGCATGACTGTGAGCACCGCCTGCTCCTCCGGAGGCGATGCCATCACCCTGGCGGCCATGTTCCTGCGCACCGGTATGGCCGACGCTATGATGGTCATGGCTGGCGAAGCCGCTGTCTGCCCCACCCTTATTCAAAGCCTGAGCAAAATCCAGGCGCTCTCCCCCACAGGCGAAAGTCTTCCCTTTGACAAAGCCCACAACGGCTTTGTGCTTGGTGAAGGCGGCGGCGCGATTCTGCTGGAGCGGGAGAGCACTGCTCTGGCCCGGGGCGCCCGCATTCTGGGCGTTCTGCTTGGCTGCGCGAACAATACCGACGCCTTCCACCCGGCCTCCCCCGCTCCCGACGGGGCGGGAGCCGCCGCCTGCATGCGCCTGGCGCTCGCGGACGCGGCGCTGCGGCCTGAGGACATCGGCTACATCAACGCCCATGGCACCGCCACCCCCAAGGGCGACGTGGCGGAGACGCTGGCTATCCACAGCGTCTTTGGCCCGCTTCCCGTAGCGGTAAGCTCCACCAAGGGTGCCACCGGGCATATGCTGGGCGCGGGCGGTCTGACAGAGGTCATTGCCTGCGTCAAGGCCGTGGAGACCGGATATCTGCCCGCCAATACGGGCCTGACCCACCAGGATGAGGCCTGCGACCTCCATCTGGTCGGCCCAAACGCCCCACAGCGCGCCCTTACTGCCGCCCTCTCCAATTCCATGGGCTTCGGCGGACAGAATTCCTGCGTCATTGTGGGCCATGCATAAATTATCCCCGCCCGGTCCGGCAGGCCATGTCTGCCGGGCCGGGCGCCGAAGAAAAAAGGAGACTGCTATGAATTACACCTACGATGCCGCCGGCTTTCGCGCGCAGTTCGAGCGCAGCTTTACCTGGATCAACGGCTTTCTGCGCAATGTGCGCCGTTTCCCGGACAAGACCGCCGTCACCGACCCTCTGGCCGGACAGTCCTGGACCTACAGGGAACTGAACCGGGATGTAAACCGCTTTGCCAATGCAATGCGGGCCTGCGGCGTGACCCAGGGCGACCTGGTGCTCTACCAGCTCTATAACTCGCCCCAGTTCGTACTGTGCTACATCGCGCCTCAGAAGCTGGGCGCGATCAACAGCCCCGCCAATTTTAATCTGGCGGCCGGCGAGACCGCCCGTCTGATCGACCGGGACCGCCCTAAGGTCTACGTTTACGATTGTGATGTGCGGGAGATGGCCTGGAAGGCGCTGGAGCTGTGCACCTACAAACCGCCCGTTATTCTGGCCGTGGACTACCGGAACCTCCGGCCCGAGCTGCCCGTCGGACACCAGTTCTTCGATGTGTTCCTCTCCCAGGGCCGCCCGGAGGAGCCCAAGGCCGACTTTGTGCCCGACATCTATGCAGAGGTCACCCGGCTGGGTACCTCCGGCACCACCGGAACACCAAAAGGCGTGCCGCTGAACAGTGTCAACGAGGTCATGTCCGCCCACGACACCATCATGCACTTTCCCATTACGCCCCAGGACGTTACTATGAATATGACCCCCTGGTTCCATCGGGGTGGGCTGCACTCCGGCGGCATCAACCCCACGCTCTACGCCGGCGCGTCTCTGGTCATCCTGCGGATGTTTACCGCCAAAGCCTGTTTCGACTGCGTACAGCATTACGGCGTCACCTTCCTCATCGGCGTTCCGTCCGCCCTGGAAAATCTGGCCCGGCGGCAGGAAAAGCATCCGATGGACCTGTCCGGCCTGCACGGTATCGTCACCATGGGCTCCCCGCTGGAAAAGTCCAGCTGTATCCGCTATCAGCAGCTGCTCACCCCCAGAATTTTCAACGGCTACGGCACCACAGAGACCTACTGGAACAGCTTTCTGCGTCCGGAGGATCTTCCGGCCATGGCCGGAAGCGCAGGCAGGGCCTGTACCGATGACGAGGTACGGGTGGTGCGCGTCTATGAGGACCGCCGGGCTGAGCCAGATGAGACCGTCCCGCAGGATGGCGTCACCGCCGGGGAGGTCATCATCCGCACCGCCGGAAAGTCCGCCCTGTGCTACACCGACAACCCGGAGCAGACCCGGGAGCGGTACTATAAGGGCTGGTTCTACACCAAGGACATGGGCACCTGGAACAGGGATTCCTTTGTCTACATCACCGGCCGCCGGGATGATATGATCGTCTGCATGGGAGAAAATATTTACCCGGAGCAGCTGGAGGCCGTGATCTGCACCTGCCCAAAGGTGCGTGACTGCATGGTGGTAGGCGTGCCAGACCCCTCCCGGGGACAGTGTGTCGCCGCCTATGTCATTGCAGACGATGAGACGCTTACCGTACAAGAGCTCAACCAGTTCTGCACCGGCAGTGACGACATCTCCGGCTACAAATGCCCGCGTTACTACTGCATCACAGAAGAGCTCCCTTATACCGCCACGGGCAAAAAGCAGCACACGCTTCTGAAGCGCCAGGCGGCCGCTGACCTGGAGGCCGGCCGCCTGCAGCGCCCCTGACCCCTATTGCCCGAAAAACGCGGCCGGCAAAACAATGGCCGGGTCTTCGGAAACGAAGACCTGGCCATTTTGTATGTATCCGT
>CAKUHW010000241.1 GCA_934659415.1 uncultured Oscillospiraceae bacterium | reverse complement strand
CCTGCCGCACCCGTAGGGCAAGGGCTCTGCCCTTGCCGCGTCCGTCGATCAACGGCGGGCGGATGATATCCGCCCCTGTGGTCTCAAAGCCCTGCGCTCCGCCTGTTTCTGCCCGGCCTTTTACCCCCTTGTCCACCAGGCGTAACGCCCGGCGGAGGGTGCGCTGTCCGGAGCGAGGGGATCGTAGGCGGCCGGCCGGGGGGCGGGGCTGAGCCGGGGCGGCAGGGGATTTTTCATCAGCAGATAGCGGCAGGCGTCGTAGGCGTGGTCCTCCCCGGCGGTGTCCACGTCCTCTACGTCCCGCTGGTCGTACACCAGGGCGGGCACGGTGCGGATGAAGTGGCGGCAGGTGTGGAACACGTACAGCATGGGCGTGCCGTCCCCGCCGAAGGTCAGGCGGTGGTGCAGCTGCATCTTGCCGTCC
Organism: uncultured Oscillospiraceae bacterium; assembly: GCA_934659415.1. Taxonomy (GTDB): domain Bacteria; phylum Bacillota; class Clostridia; order Oscillospirales; family Oscillospiraceae; genus Enterenecus. Next base: position 2,383 of record CAKUHW010000241.1, on the reverse strand, counting down.
AGCCGGGCGTTGTCCCCCCGCTCGAAATACACCCGCTCCCGCTCCATCAGCGCCCCGATGCTCTCCCCGCTCTGGCTGCCCCAGATGGCCGGGTCCCCCACCCGGTGGATGTCCCGGCCCCGCAGGTTGGGGTCCTCCCCCTCGATGCGGCGGATCTCCCGTGCCGCCTCGGCGGGCTCCATGCGCACCCCCTGGTTGGGCACGCCGGTGCAGCCGTAGTACTCCCGGATGAGGTACATCCGCCGCTCCTCGTCCACCGCGGCCCAGTACACGGCGAAGGGCCGGGCATAGCCCCAGTCCATGCCGCACCAGATCCGCCAGTGGGCGGGGATGGGAAAGGGGTCGATCACGTGGGTGTGCAGCCGGTCGGCGTAATGGGCGGGGTCGTTGCGCCACTCGGTGAACACCTGGCCGGAGAAGGTGTCCCAGTCGCCGTACAGCAGGGCCCGGCTCTCCGCCTCCGGCATGGAGGCCAGGCGCTGGACGTACAGGGGGTCGTTGCGCAGCAGCGCCGGGTTGTCCCACACGCTGGAGGGCACGAAGATGCGCCGCTGCTCCCGCGTCTGCTCCCGTCCGTCCGGCTCCCGCCAGGTGACGGTCTGCACGATGGGGGTCATGGGCGGGGCGGCGGTGATGAACCGCTCCTTCACCCAGCCGTGCCCCACCCCGCCGGGGTTGGCCGTGGCCCGGATGTACACCCGCGTCCCCGGCCCGTTGGGGCGGTTGCGGGAGAAGAGATAGCTGTACTCCTCCCAGGTGAAGTGGGTCAGCTCGTCAAAGGCGATGAAGTCGTAGGCCTGTCCCTGGTACTGGATACGGTCCTCCTGCCGGTTCATGCTGCCGAAGATGACCTTCGCCCCGCCGGGAAAGGTCCAGGTGTGGCAGGAGGCATTGTAGCGGGCGGCGGGAAAGGCCCGGGGATAGTAGCGCAGGGTCTTGTCGATGAGCTCCCGCAGCTGGGGGTAGGTCTTGCGCAGGATGAGCGCCTTGTAGTGGGGAATGTGCACCTGCCGCAGCGCCTCGATCACCAGGGCGTCCGATTTGCCCCCGCCGGCGGCCCCGCCGTATAACGCTTCGTATTCGGGGCGGGCCATAAATACAGCCTGTCGAGGCTGCGGGGCCCAGATCACGGGTTGGCCCACGGCGTCTCCCCCTCCTCCCCTTCGGCCACCGGCGGCAGCAGCACCACGCCGCCCCCGCCCCCTGCGGGAGCGTACCGGTCCAGCACCGCCGCCAGGGCAGAGGTCAGCTGGGGCAGGGTGGCCTTGGCGATGCGCTCCTCCTCCAGCAGGGCCGCCAGATACCGCCGGGCGATCCGCCCGGCCAGATCCCGGGCCTCCTCGTCCGCCCCCGCCGCTCCCGGCTCCGGGGGCAGGGGGCAGTCATACCGCTCGTCCATGGCTGTCAGCCCTCCTCTCCGTCCGGCCGGGCGGGGCCGCGGCCGGGTGCGGGCCCCTGTCCGGGCAGCTTTTTGGCCCCCGGGCAGGGCAGCACGATCCGCCTCGGCATGGCCGGGGCCTGCCGGAGCGCCCGGTCGTAGTACCCCTCCAGGCTGCGGGCCACGGTGCAGCGGTGCCAGTCATAGCTGCCGCAGAAACGCCCGGCGTACTCCTGCAGCTGCGCCCCGTCATGAAAGCGCAGGACGCCCCCCTCGCAGTAGATGGCCTGGGGCTTGTCCCAGCTGTAATAGGGGCAGATCCAGATGCGGTTGGAGCTCATCCCGCCGCCCCCTCCCGGGCCAGAACGCGGTCCAGAAACTCACTGGAGGCCAGGATGGCCGCCGCCGAGGGCTGGCAGCCGCCGGGCCCCGGTCCCCCGGAGGGAGTGACCGGCGGAGATGCCCGGCGGGCCCCTGCGGGGGCGGCAGGCTCCTGCCAGCGCTCCCAGCTCTCCGCCCCCCGGCAGGCGGCCTTCCAGTCCCGCATGGGGGCATTGCCCACCATCCAGCCCCGGGCCTGGTAGTAATCCCAGAAGATCTGGGGGTCCACCCGGGAGCCCCGCCGGGCCACATAGTCCCGCACCTGCTCCGGCGTGGGCGGTGTAAAGGCGACCCTCCTCCCTGCCGCCTTCCGGCCGGACAAAACTTCTGCCGCCTCAAAGTTGGGTCGGCGCGCGCCATGCGCGTGCAGAGGCCCCGCAGGGGCCTCGGTATCCAACTGGGTTTGGGTCTCTGTTTTGGTTTTGGTTTCGGTTTTGGTTTCGGTTTCGGTATTGGTTTCGGTTTCGGTATAGTTATTTTTGTTATCCTCTGTTATCTCCCGGGCGCCCCAGCGGGCGGCGGAGTCCCACGTCTGAACGTCCGCGTCCGCGCCGATCTGGGCGAACAGCTTTTCCATGCTGCCGGGCATGAAGGGGGTCAGCAGCACGCCGCAGATGCGGGCGG
>CAKUHW010000240.1 GCA_934659415.1 uncultured Oscillospiraceae bacterium | reverse complement strand
GTGCCCAACCTCACCGCCCTGCTCAAAGACCTGAAGAGCCGGGGAATGTGGGTGTTCGGCACCGCCGCCGAGGGGACCACCGGCCTCTATCAGGCCGATCTGAAGGGTCCCGCCGTCATCGTCATCGGCAGCGAGGGGGACGGCATGGGTCGGCTGGTGCGGGAGCAGTGCGACTTTCTGCTGTCCATCCCCATGAAGGGGCGGGTCAATTCCCTCAACGCCTCGGCCGCCGCCGCCATCGTCCTCTACGAGGCGGTGCGCCAGCGCCTGTGACCGGCCATGGCTGAGCACAAGGACGAGAAGAAGTCCGCCCCGGTCTACACCGTGGACGAGATTTTGGCGGAATACGGCTCCTCCCGGGTGGTGGAGTTCCCGGAGGCGGACGCCCGGAGCGGGACGGAGACCCCCGATGCATCTGCCCCGCCGCAGCCGCCCCGGCCCAAGGCCGCGGACCGGAAGCGGGAACCGGTGGACGAGATCGTCCCCGGCTCTCTGCGCCGCTCCCTGGCCGCCCGCCTGGCCACCCTGCGCCGCAGAGGAGACCACTATGCGGACCACATGTACGACCAGGCGGAGCCCGATGAGGAGACCCGCCTGGCGGAGAAGTATATCCCCGGCGTGGACCGGGAGGAGCCCGCAGCCCCGCAGCCCCGCAGGGCCCGGCCTCTGCGCCGCCCGGCCAAAACGCCGCCGGACACCGCCCCCGCCGAGCTGGCCGGACGATGGCAGAAGGGGCTGAAGAGCTGCCGGCGGCGGGTGACCGCTTCCTTTCTGCTCTCCCTGCCCGCCGTGCTCCTGTCCCTGGACTTTCCGGTCTATCTGGCGCTGGAGCTGCCCGCAGGGGCCGACCTGTTCCGGCTGCGCTGCTGGGCCCTGTGCGCCCTGCTGGCGGCGGTGGGAGCCCTGTGCTGGGACGTGCTGTTTGCCGGGGTGAGGACCCTTGTCACCCTGCGGCCGGGGGCGGAGGCCCTGATCACCCTGGCCTGGGCCTTTACCCTGGCGGACGGCCTGACCGCCGGAGTATGGGAGCCCCGGCTGGGCTGCCTGCCCTGCGCCGCCGTCACGGCCCTGGGGCTGAGCTTCCACCTGCGGGGGGCCTGCGCCCGGCGGCGGGGGGACCGGCTGGCAGCCAAGACCGCCGCCCAGGCCCGCACCCCCTATGTGGTAACTCTGGATGAGAACAAATGGAGCGGCCGGCCGGCCTATGCCAAGTGGTCCGGCGCGCCTGCGGGCCTGGGCAGCCAGCTCCAGACGGAGGACGCCGGGACCGCGGCCTACCGGGTGGCCGGCCCCCTGCTGCTGCTGGCTGGGCTGCTGTGCGCCGCGATGGCCTCGGTGGGACAGGGCGCCCCCGGACGCTTTCTCTGGGCGGCCTCGGTATGCTTCACCGCCGCCTCCTCCTGGTCCGCTCTGCTGGCCTGGGGCCTGCCCTGGCGCAGGCTTGCCCTGCGCCTGAGCAAGGTGGGGGCCGCCCTGGCGGGCTGGCGCGGGGTGGACCGGTGCCGCCCGGGGGGGATCATCGTCACCGACGGGGACCTCTTCCCTCCCGGCAGCGTGACGGTGGCCCAGGTGCGGGTGTTCGGCGGGGTGAGCACGGAGAAGACCGTGGCCTATACCGCCACCCTGCTGCGGGTGATGAACTGCGGTCTCACCCGGCCCTTCCATGACCTGCTGCGGGCCCAGGGAGCCGTGTACCGGGAGGTATCCGGCGTGCGTCCCCACGAGGGGGGCATGTCCGGCGTGATCCGGGACCAGGAGGTCCTGGTGGGCACCGCCTCCTTCATGCACCTGATGAAGGTGGCCATGCCCCAGGGGCTCAATGTGAAAAACGCCCTCTTCTGCTCCATCGACGGGCGTCTGGCGGGGATGTTCCTGCTGGACTACGCTCTGGGCACGGAGGTCGCCCCCTGCCTGTCCGCCCTGCTGCGCAGCGAGGTGAGCCCCATCCTGGCTACCCGGGACTTCAATCTGATCCCCGCCATGCTGGAAAAGCGCTTTCGCCTGCCGGTGGACCGGATGGAGTTTCCCCCGGTGGAGCGGCGGCTGGAGCTGTCCTCCACCGACCAGGAGCACGACGCCACCCCGGCGGCCCTGCTGTGCCGGGAAGGGCTCACCGCCTTTTCCGACGCGGTGGTGGGCGGCAGGCGGCTGCGGGGGGCGGTGCGGAGCAGCGTGTGCTTCGCTCTGCTGGGGGCGGTGATCGGCCTGTGCCTGACCTTCTATCTGGCAGCCCAGGGGGCCTACGCCACCCTGACGCCTCCGGTCTTTCTGGTCTTTATGGCCCTCTGGCTGGTGCCCGAGCTGCTGCTGGCCGGATGGGTGGAGCAGTACTGAAAGCCCCCGTCAAAAAAAGCGGAAGGAGGCGGTCTCTTGACCCATGAGGACTATATGGCCCGGGCCATCGCCCTGGCGGAGGAGTGCCTGACAGAGGGAGACGTGCCCGTGGGCTGCGTCATCGCCGGGCCGGACGGGCGCATTCTGGGGGAGGGGCGCAACCGCCGGGAGGCGGAGGGCCGGGCCACCGCCCACGCGGAGATCGAGGCCATCGACGCCGCCTGCCGCACCGTGGGCTCCTGGCGGCTGGAGGGGTGTACCCTGTATGTCACTCTGGAGCCCTGCCCCATGTGCGCCGGGGCCATTCTCAACGCCCGTATCGCCCAGGTGCGCTACGGGGCAAAGGAGGAGAAGTCCGGCTGCTGCGGCTCGGTGCTCAACCTGTTTGAGGAGCGGTTCAACCACCGGCCCCGGATCTACGGCGGACTGCTGGAGGAGCCCTGCCGGGCCCTGCTCACCCGCTTTTTCCAGGGCCTGC
>CAKUHW010000239.1 GCA_934659415.1 uncultured Oscillospiraceae bacterium | reverse complement strand
GGGGACACGCTGTTTCGCTCCTCCATCGGGCGCACCGATCTGGCGGGCGGGGACTTCACCCAGATGATGCACTCCCTGAGGCGGCTGGGAGAGCTGCCCGGAGACTGGCAGGTGTACCCCGGCCACGAGGGGGCCACCACCCTGGAGCAGGAGCGGCGCTGGAACGACTATCTGGCCCAGGCCATGGAGCAGTGAGACCATGAAGCTATACCTGCAGGGGCACGACTTCCGCTACGCGGCGGAACAGACCATGATGACCCTGTTTCCCGGTCAGCGGCCGGAGTATCCCGCGGGGGCGCCGGACGCCGGCGCCCCCGCGGCGCTGCTGACCCTTACGGAGGACGGGGAGACCCTTACCGCCTCCGCCCGGCTCTGGTGGGAGGGGGCGGTCTGCTCTGCCTCCCGCTCCGCCCCCGCGGCGGGGGCGGACGATAAGACCCGCCAGCGCCTGGTGCGCCTGGCCTTTTACGACGCCGGAGTGAAGGCCCTGGGCCGGGAGCCCCCCTGGGGAGCCCTGACGGGGGTGCGCCCGGTGAAGCTGCCCACCCGCTGGATGAGAGAGGGCATGGACCCGGACCGGGCGCGGGTCCTCCTGACCGGCCTGTACCGGGTATCCCCCGGGCGGGCGGAGCTGGCCATGGAGTGCGCCGGGGCGGCCCTGGCCGCGGACCGGCGGCTGGACGGGGCGGAGGCGGCGCTGTATGTGGGCATCCCCTTCTGCCCCACCCGGTGCGCCTACTGCTCCTTCATCTCCGCGGACGTGAAGGGGGCGCTGGCCCTGGTGGAGCCCTATGTGGACGCCCTGTGCCTGGAGATTGCCCGGGCGGGGGAGCTGCTGGAGCGGCGGGGGCTGCGCATCTCCTCCTGGTACATGGGGGGCGGCACCCCCACCACCCTGTCCGCCACCCAGCTGGACAGGATCCTCACCGCCATGGAGACCCATCTCCCGCTGGTGGACTGCCGGGAGCGCACCGTGGAGGCCGGCCGGCCGGACACCATCGACGGGGATAAGCTGGCGGTGCTGCGGGGCCACGGCGTGGAGCGGATCTCGGTCAATCCCCAGACCATGGAGGACGAGGTGCTGCGGGCCATGGGCCGCGCCCACACGGCGGAGCAGATCCGCGCTGCCATGGCCCTGGCGAAGGCCCATTTCGGCGGCATGGTGAACATGGATCTGATCGCCGGTCTGCCCACGGACACCGCGGAGGGCTTTCGCCGCAGTCTGGAGCAGGTGCTGGCCATGGCTCCGGCCAATATCACGGTGCACACCCTGGCCCTGAAGAAGGGGGCCCGGCTGATGGAGCGGCCGGAGCGCCTGTGCCCGCCGGAGGCGGTGGAGGAGATGCTCTCCCTGGGTGCGCGGGCCCTGCGGGAGGCGGGCTACCGGCCCTACTATCTCTACCGGCAGAAGTACATGTCCGGCTCCTTTGAGAATGTGGGCTGGTGCCTGCCGGGGACGGAGTGTGAGTATAACATTGTGATGATGGAGGAGCTGCAGACGGTGCTCTCCCTGGGGGCGGGCGGCGTGACCAAGCTGGTGGACCGCACCGGCGGGGCCATCCGGCGGCTGAGCAACCCCAAGTATCCCAAGGAATATCTGGACTGCGGCGGCAAGCTCTGCCAGGCGCTGGACAGTCTTCCCGGAAAGGAGCCGACATAAAATGAAGACAGAAGCTTATGTTCCCAACGGAGGTCAGACCTATCTGCCGGCGCAGGCGGTCCGCTCCGTGCCCACGGTGGAGCACACCCCTCTGGGCCCCGCCCGCACCGATCTGCCCCCCCTGGAGCTGGCCCCTGGGTTTGCCGGGCGGGGCCTCATCATGGACCCGGAGCACCGGCACTTTCTCCCCGGCGTCACCGCGGAGATGATGGACTGGTTCTGGGCCAACATGGAGAAGGGCTACTACCTGTGGGCCCCCGGCTCTCACCGCAGCTTCCGCTGGGTGGACGCCCCGGCGGCAGTGGGCTTTGTGAAGAGCTCCCACCTGATCTCCGAGACCTATCTGGACAACGGACCCGTCTTCGGCGGCAGCGGGATGCACATCCGCCGGCTGGATCCGGCGGAGATCTTCCCCTTCACCCGCTCCCTGGCCCATGTGATCTGCGAGGGCACCTTCAACGAGCAGGGGGAGCTGTGTGACGCCAATATCCATATGTGGCAGGACGCAGAGGGCGGCCTGGACCACATCGATGCCCGCATCCTCAACACCGCCGCGACAGAGCCCCCCGACTTCATCGCGGAGATGTTCCGGCTGGACCCGGTGGAGGCCAAAATGCAGGTGGAGACCGACCGCAGCTGGCACGCCTCCTACGAGGCGGCCATGTGGCCCCGGTTCCTCCCCGCCCTCTACGGCCTGTGGAAGGACCATCCGGACCCCGCCCAGAGCGTCCGCTGCGACCTCACCGCCGCCTGGGGCGAGGACGGCAGACTGCACTATCTGGCGGAGAACGGCCCGGCAGTGTAAACGGAATAAGAACAGCAAGAGCCCGCCGCAGCGTGCAGATTCTGCGGCGGGCTCTCTTTTTATGCCTTTGGGACAGGGCAGAAGCCTTTGCCCTGCGGGCGGGAAGCCCGGCGCTCACAGCCCGGCCAGCACGTCCTCCACCCGGCGGCAGCAGCGGGGCAGGCGGGTCCTGAGGGCGGGGTCTGCGCCCTCCATGAGCCAGGGTTCCCCCGCCAGGGTGAGCATGGGCAGGTCGTTCCAGTTGTCGCCGAAGGCCATGACCTGCTCCGAGGCGATGCCCAGGGCGGCGCACAGCTGCCGCAGGCCGGTCCCCTTGTCCGCCAGGCCGAAGTCCAGCCAGGTGTCCCCC
>CAKUHW010000238.1 GCA_934659415.1 uncultured Oscillospiraceae bacterium | reverse complement strand
AACATCTTCATTTTCTCTGCGCAGCAGCGTACAGGTGGCATAGAGCAAGGTGCCGCCCGGCTTTACATAGGCGCAGCAATTGCGGAGAATCTCCAGCTGGACACGGGGCAGCCCGGCCAGCGGTGCAGAGTCCTTATAGCGTATGTCCGGTTTCTTTCGGATAATACCGAGACCGGAGCACGGCACATCGCACAGTACGGCGTCAAAGCGGTCTGTCCAGTCTGCCCGGGATTCCGAAGCGCTTTGCAGCATCGGCGTAATAAGGTCAAGGCCAAGCCGATCCCTGCCGGCCTGCAGAAGCCTGATCTTATGCGGATGGATATCACAGGAGATGATCTCCCCCCGGCCTTCCAGGTCCATCGCGGCCGCAAAGGATTTCCCGCCGGGGGCGGCACAGCAGTCGAGCACCCGTTCCCCCGGCTTCAGCCCGAGCGCCGTTACAGCCAGGCGGGCTGCACAGTCCTGAATATAGAACAGGCCCTCCCGAAAAGCGTTCAGCTGCTCCAGGTCACCGGTCCCGGTCAGCTCCAGACAATTTTTCAGCCAGGGATGCTCTGCCACCGTGACACCTTCCACGGTCAGACGTGCGGACACGGCCTGAGCGTCTGTGCGGCAGGTATTGACTTGCGCGGTGGTGGGCGGCTGGGTATTGTCAGCCTGCAGGAGCGCCTCGGTCTCTTCAACGCCGAGACGCTCCAGAAAGGCCTCGACCAGCCAGCGAGGGTGGCTATAGAGGATGGAGAGCCTCTGCGCATCGCAGATGTCGTTCGGGTCAGGTAGCGCTTCACAGCGCAGCATAGCCCGCAGCACAGCGTTTACCATGCCGGAAGCCCGGGGATTTCGGCAGTATTTTTTCGTGAGAAGGACAGCTTCGTTTACTGCCGCGCTGGCCGGAATCTTATCCAGAAACAGCAGCTGGTAGGCCGCGATGCGCAGAATGCAGCGCACACTCAGGTCCAGCTTCTCCAACGGGGAGGAGCAGAAATGCGCCAGATACCAGTCCAGCAGCAGCTTATTTTGGAGTACCCCAAAGCACAGACGGGTGGCAAGGGCCGCATCCCGGCTGTCCAGGTGCATATCGCGCAGCGCGCGCTTCAGATATCCATCTGACCAGGCCCCCTGCTTTTCGCAGGCCATCAGCGTACGCACGGCGGCCTCTCTGGCGGCGGACACAGGCAGCGCCCCCTTCCCTTCTTAAAGTTGAATGGGATGGCCCATTAAGAAGGCCGTAGCCGTCATCGGGCGTTTCCCATCGGGCTGCAGCTCCAGAATGTCCAGGACCCGACCGTCCCCGCACGCGATGCGAAGCCCTCTTTTATCCGCCTGCACATAGGTCCCGGGCGCTTTTTCCGTCACCGCTCCGGTCAGGGCGGTACGCACCAGCTTGCAGTGCACACCGTCGATGTCCGCGGTCGCTGCAGGCCAGGGCCAGAGTCCCCGGACCTGGTCATGTATCTGTGCTGCAGTGCGACCCCAGTCAACGGGAGACAGAGTCCGGGACAGCATGGGCGCATAGCAGGAGAGGCTGTCATCCTGGGGGGTGCGCCGGACGATCCCGCGGTTCAGATCAGAGACCACCGAGGCGATCAGTTCAGCGCCCATACAGGCCAGTCTGTCGTGGAGCGTCACAGCGTTCTCATCCGGGTCAATGGGGGTAGAGGCTGCACAGATGATGTCTCCCGTATCAAGCCCTTCTGCCATATACATGATCGTGACACCGGTAACGGTCTCGCCATTGAGAATGGCCCAGTTGATGGGGGCCGCTCCCCGGTATTTCGGCAGCAGCGAGGAATGGACATTGACGCATCCCAGGGGCGGCAGGGCAAGAATCTCCGGCGGCAGAATTTTGCCATAAGCGGCCACCACAATGATCTCCGGGGAGAGGGTGCGCAAAATGGAAAGCGCCTCCCCATCCCGCATTTTGGCCGGCTGATAGACCTTCAGGCCGTGTTCCAGCGCGTACTCCTTCACGGGGGGCGCCTGAAGCTTCATGCCGCGGTTTTTTGGTTTGTCCGGCTGGGTAAAGACCCCGCAGATCTCGTGACCCGCCTCGTAGAGCGCCTGCAGAGAGGGCACGGCAAAGTCCGGAGTGCCCATAAAGACGATACGCATCAGCCCCGTCCCGTCCCTTCCTGCTCCATCCGGTCCAACTCCTCCGCGGTGTAGAGCTTGTCCGTATGCTCCACAAAGAGATGACCGTCCAAATGCTCCAGCTCATGGCAGAAGCAGCGGGCGGTAAGTTCGCTTCCGCTGACCTCAAAGAAGCTGCCATCCCGGTCCTGGGCACAGACGGTAACGTGCATGGGCCTGGTCACCACGCCGTATTTTCCCGGCACGGACAGGCAGCCCTCCAGACCGGTCTGCTCTCCCGAGCTGGAGACGATCTCGGGGTTGACCAGCTCGATCACATTATCCTCCTCGTCCAGCACCACCACGGCCCGGCGAAGAATGCCAATCTGCGGTGCGGCCAACCCGACCCCGCCGGAGGCGGCCAGTGTCTCCCGAAGGTCATCCATCAGGTCGTGCAGCTTACCGTCAAACCGCGTTACCGGATGGCTCACCTTGCCCAGAACAGGGTCGCCCTGCAAAATGATCTCTCGTAAAGCCATATTGAAATCTCCTCTCAAAAAGTGCAAAAACAGACTGCTGTGCAGATCCCGCCTACTCAGCCGGGTCAAAATCGCCATAAAAACTCAGGCCGCGGTTGGTTTTGTCGGCCATTGCCCTGCGCAGCAGGTATGCCACAAGCTGCCGTACCTTTGCCGTATTTTTGGTGTTCAGCAGCAGCCTGTAGCGGTAGCGGTCATTTACCCGGGCTAC
>CAKUHW010000237.1 GCA_934659415.1 uncultured Oscillospiraceae bacterium | reverse complement strand
GCCTCATCATCCACGGGGACGGCACCGACCCGGAACTGCTCACCGAGGAGCGCATGGAGGGGAGCGACGCCTTCGTCGCCCTCACCGACCGGGACGAGGACAACCTCATCATCTCCCTCTACGCCCACCAGGCGGGGGTCCACAAGGTGGTGGCCAAGTCCAACCGGCAGAACTACACCGCCATCGCCCGTTCCGCCGGGGTGGAGTCGGTGGTCTCCGCCAAGCTGACCACCGCCAACCAGATCATCCGCCTGGTGCGCGCCATCCGCAACACCCACGGCACGGGCATGACCGCCCTGTACCGCATCGCAGAGGGCCGGGCCGAGGCTCTGGAGTTCACCGTGACCGCCGATACCCGCCGCCTGAACACCCCCCTGCGGGAGCTCAGGCTGAAAAGCGGCGTGCTGCTGGCGGTGGTGGTGCGGGGCACCGAGGTCATCATCCCCGAGGGCTCCACCTGCCTGCAGGAGGGGGACTCCGCCGTCATCATCGCCACGAAGGACAGCGGCATCGTGGATCTCAACGATATCTTTGCCGACGGGATCGGTCTGGGAGGCTGAGCATGAACTACAAGGTTGTGCTGCGGGTCACCGGCGTGGCCCTGCTGCTGGAGGCGGCCGCGCTGCTGATTCCCCTGTGCGTGGCGCTGCTCTACCGGGAGGACCCGGTCCCCTTCCTGGCGGCCATCCTGCTGCTGGCCGCCGCGGGGCTTGCGCTGTCCATAGTCTTCCGCCGCAGCCGGGGCAGCCTGCAGGCCCGGGACGGCTTTCTCGCCGTGGGTCTCAGCTGGGCCCTGTTCGGCGTCTTCGGCGCGCTGCCCTTCCGCCTGTCCGGCCTGTTCGGCAATTACGCCGACTGCTTTTTTGAGGCGGTCTCCGGCTTCACCACCACCGGGGCCACCATGCTCACCGCTGTGGAGGGCCTGCCCTACGGGCTGCTGTTCTGGCGCTCCCTCACCCACTGGCTGGGCGGCATGGGGGTGCTGGTGCTCACCGCCGCGCTGCTGCCCATGCTGGGGGTCAGCTCCAACTTCCTCATCCGGGCGGAGAGCCCCGGGCCGGTGAAGAGCAAGCTGGTCCCCCGGGCCTCCCAGTCCTCCAAGATCCTGTATGGGATCTATCTGGTCCTCACCGTGATCGAGACGGTGAGTCTGCGTCTGGCCGGCATGCCCTGGTACGACAGCGTGATCCACGCCATGGGCACCGCAGGCACCGGCGGCTTCTCCATTAAAAACACCTCCATCGGGGCCTATGGCAGCCCCGCCATCGAGATCATCGTCACGGTGTTCATGTTCCTGTTCTCCGTCAACTTCGCCATGTACTTTCTGCTCCTCACCGGCCGGGTCAGGCAGGTGCTGAAAAGCGACGAGCTGCGCTTCTTCCTCGCCATGACGGCGGTGGCCATTACGGCGGTGACTGTCAACATCGCCCCCCTCTTCCCCACCGTGGGGGACGCCCTCCGGGCAGCCGCCTTTCAGTGCCTGTCCATCATCTCCACCTCGGGCTACTCCACGGCGGACTTCAATCTCTGGCCGGAGTTCTCCCGGATGCTGCTGGTGATCCTCATGTTCATCGGCGCCTGCGCAGGCTCCACCGCCGGCGGCATTAAGTGCTCCCGCATCCTGGTGCTGCTGCGCTCCGCCCGGCGGGAGGTACAGTCCATCATCCACCCCCGGTCCGTGTCCGTGGTCCGGCTGGACGGCGAACCCCTGTCCGAGCAGACCGTGCGCACCACCCACTGCTTCTTTATCATCTACATGTTCCTGCTGTTCGGCGTGTCCCTGGTGGTGGGCCTGGACAACTTCTCCTTCGGCACCACCTTTACGGCGGTCCTCACCTGCGTCAGCAACGTGGGACCCGGTCTGGAGATGGTGGGGCCCATGGGCAGCTTCGCCGCCTTCTCCCCCTTCAGCAAGGTGGTGCTCAGCCTCTGCATGATCATCGGGCGGCTGGAAATGTTTCCGGTCCTGGTGCTCTTTAGCCGTAATGCATGGAAACGGACCTGAAATGTTCCGTCTTTTGTTCAATACTTTCAAAAATTCATTTTGCCTCCGAAAATCGCCGCCGGTTTCTTGCAAAACCGGCGGCGATTGTGTAAAATGGGAAATTGTGAATAGAGTGTGACTGAGAAGTACGGAAACAAAACTAAAAGGAGTTGCTGAAATCAATGGATAGTCTGTTTTGGATCGGCTTTGTCGGCGCCGCCCTGGCGCTGGTCTTTGCCCTGGTCCAGCGCAACAAGGTCATGTCCTTCTCCGAGGGCAATGACAAAATGGTAAAGATCGCATCCTCCATCCGGGAAGGCGCCAACGCCTACCTGAAGCACCAGTACGCCACCGTGGCCAAGGTGTTTGCCATCGTCTTCGTGATTCTGCTGGCCATCGCCATCATCAGCCACGGAGGTATGCTGTCCCTCTACACCCCCTTCGCCTTCCTCACCGGCGGTATCTGGTCCATGCTGGCCGGCTTCATCGGCATGAAGATCGCCACGAACTCCAACGCCCGTACTGCCCAGGCCGCCTCCGAGAGCCTGAACAAGGGCCTGCGGGTGGCCTTCTCCTCCGGCTCCGTCATGGGCTTCACCGTGGTGGGTCTGGGCATTCTGGACATCACCATCTGGTTCTTCCTGCTCCGCTATGCCTTCGGCGTGAATAATCCCATCCAGCTGGGCAACATCATGGTCATGAACGGCATGGGCGCCTCCTTCATGGCCCTGTTCGCCCGTGTGGGCGGCGGCATCTACACCAAGGCCGCCGACGTGGGCGCCGACCTGGTGGGCAAGGTGGAGGCCGGTATCCCCGAGGACGACCCCCGCAATCCCGCCAC
>CAKUHW010000236.1 GCA_934659415.1 uncultured Oscillospiraceae bacterium | reverse complement strand
GATGCTGCCATATCTGAAGATCACAGCGGGCGCGACAAAAAAGCAGCTGGTGGCCTTCCGGGGGATCAACTGGTCGGACCAGGCTCAGGACGGGGATCTGGCGGACAGTCTGAACCTGAGCGCCCGGCGCTGGCCCTATCTGGCCACCCGACGGGCCAGGGTGAAGCAGACGGGATACGCCGGCTGCACCGCCCTGACGGCCCGTGGAAAACTGGTGGCGGTACAGGGGACGGACCTTCTGTTCGACGGGGAAAAGGTGGGCACGGTGACGGCGGGGGAAAAGCAATTCGCCGTGGTGAACACCAAGATGGTGATTTGGCCGGATAAGGTGTATCTGGATCTGACGGACAACGCGGTGAAGCCTCTGGGGGCCAGCATCACCGGCACCGGCGGCACCTTTACGGAGGACAAGCTGACGGTGAGCGGTTGGGGCGACCTGACGGGGAAATTCAAGGCAGGGGACGCCATCACCGTCTCCGGCTGCACCAAGGAGACGAAAAACAACAAGGACGTGGTGATCAAGGCGGTGACGGCCACAGAGATCACCGTGGAGAAGGGGACCTTTACGGCGGCGGCAGAGACGGCGGCGCTGACCCTGGAGCGGAAGGTGCCCGACCTGGACTACATCTGCGAGAGCGAGAACCGCCTCTGGGGGTGCAGCAGCGACAAGCAGACCATCTATGCCAGCGCCCTGGGCGACCCCACCAACTTCTACGTCTACTCCGGACTGTCCACAGACAGCTACGCTTTGGCGGTGGGCACGGAGGGAGAGTTCACGGGGTGCTGCAAGCAGACCTCCTCCGTGCTGTTCTGGAAGGAGACCAAGCTGCACAAGATTCTGGGCAGCTACCCCAGCGAGTATGCCATGTACACCTATGACATCGAGGGATTGCAGGCGGGCTGCCACAAGAGCCTGCAGGTGATCAACGAGGTGCTGTACTACATGGGGCTGCACGGGGTGTACGCCTATTCCGGCGGCGTTCCCCAGCTGATCTCCACCGCCTTTGGAGAAAAGACCTTCAGCCAGGCCGTGGGCGGTACGGACGGCGACAGCTACTATCTGTCCGTGAAGGACGGGAGCGGCAACAGGCTGCTGGTCTATGAGATCAACAACGGATTCTGGGTGCTGGAGGACGGCACAAAGGCGGTGGACTTCGCCCGGATCGGAAAGGATCTGTACTTTCTGGACGGCAGCGGCAAGGTGTGGCTGGAGGACAGCGGGCAGGAGGACATGGACCTGGAATGGATGGCCCAGTTCACGCCGTTCTACGAGACGATCCAGGGGCGGAAGCGGTACAGCAAGCTGATTTTACGGCTGGAGCTGCCCGCGGGAGCGTGGATGCGGGCGGAGACCCGCAGCGACAAGAGGAAATGGGTGGAAACCAAGAAGATATTGGGACGGGATGCGGACAGCATCCCGGTGCAGATCCCCATCAACCGGTGCGACTGCTTTGAGGTGAGACTGAGCGGCAAGGGGCCCTGCGTGGTGCGGGCCATGGCCCTGGAGTACACCGTGGGCAGCGAGGTATAAAGGGGACTGCGCAGCGCCGAGAGGAGCACAGCGATATGGCAGTGATATTCCCGGAGAGCATGAACAAGCTGGACCCGGACGACCCTGGGCGGAGCCTGTCCACGGTGGAGCACTACATCCGGTACATGACAGAACGAATGGAATTTTCCAACCGGAATCTGAGCCGGACGGTGAGCAGCGCCGGGGTGTCTACGGTGGAGATGCTGCAGATCATCCTGGAGCTGAGCAACGCCGTTTCCTCTCTGCAGAGCACGGTGAGCGGGATGCAGGGCACGGTGACAGGGCTGAGCGGCAAGGTGGGAACGCTGGAGAAGAGCGTGACCAACCTAAACAGCGCCATGACCACGGCCCAGAGCCAGATCGGGGAGCTGACAGACCGGACAACGGCCCTGGAGAACCGCGTGACGGCGCTGGAGGGCCGGGTGACGGCATTGGAGAAGAAGGGGGAGACGACCTAAATGGCAATGACAAAAAAAGACCAGGACGCACTGGCGGCGGCGGGCAAGGCATGGACCGAGGCCAACGCCAGAGGAGATAAGGCGGGGATGGAAGCCGCCCACAAGCAGGCGGAGAGCATCCGAGGCAGCTACGGCTACTCCGGCGGCAGCGACGGCAGCCAGCGAATTCCGACCAGCAGCAAGGGCATCAGCTCCGGCGGGAACAAGACCGGGGGGCAGTATGTAGGCGTGGGCGCCGGGGACCAGTACAACCGGAACCAGGTGGGCATGACGGCGGCGGACCAGGCGGAGCTGAGCAAGTGGGGAGCGGCCTACAACAGCGCCGCCACCCAGGAGGAGAAGGACTACGCCCACAAGATGGCGGAGGAGATCCGGGCCAAGTATCAGTATTCCGGCGGTGACGACGGCAGCGAGTACCTGCCCTTTATGAACCAGTACGGCACCTTCCCCTACCCCCAGCCCCCACAGTACACCGACCAGTATTCCAGCCGCATCGACGAGATGCTGGACAAACTGCTGAACCGGGACAAATTCAGCTACGACTACACCAAGGACCCCCTGTGGCAGCAGTATCAGAGCCAGTATCTGCGGGAGGGTGAGCGGGCCATGGAGGACACCCTGGGCCAGCTGAGCGCCCGGACGGGTGGACTTTCCAGCAGCTGGGCCCAGACGGCAGGACAGCAGGCCCAGAACTACTACGCCAGCCAGGCGGCGGACAAAATCCCGGAGCTGTATCAGCTGGCCTACAACATGTATCTGAAGGACATTGACACCCAGGTACAGGACCTGGGACTGCTGAACAACATGAACGACCGGCAGTATAACCGCTACCGGGAC
>CAKUHW010000235.1 GCA_934659415.1 uncultured Oscillospiraceae bacterium | reverse complement strand
CTGCTACTTTGCACAGACCAGAAACGGCAGACTGATGCGCATGGCCCTTATTTTGAAGCTGCTGGAGGCACGGGAACAGCCGGACACCGACCGCTGCAAGGGCCATGCCGTTTCCGGCGGGTGCGCCTGCGCGAATCCTCACTGCATTTCTGTCCGTGAGCGCACCCTGCCCCATCGCTCTTATCTGGATCGCTGCGGCCGGCACCGCTGCTTTTACTGTGATCAACTGCTGAAGGGCTGATTTTGACCGGCAGTCTAAAGTACAATGCCCCGGAGTTTGACCCATAGGTCAGGCTCCGGGGCATTGTACTTTGGGTGAGGACAATCAGAGAGACCGCGGCAAAAGGCCGAAATGGCGAAGCGCCTTGGATACACCACCCCGGTCGACCGTATCGGTCACATAATCCGCCGCGGCACGTATCTCCGTGCCGGCATTGCCCATGGCTACGCCGATTCCGGCCAGCGCAAGCATAGAGCGGTCATTCTCTCCGTCCCCGAAGGCGATCGTCTCCGCGCGCTCCAGCCCGAACCGCTCCAGAGTTGCACGGACGCCGTCCGCCTTCCCCTCTCCTATCGGTATCACATCGATCGCGCAGGGATGCCAGCGGGTGGCTGTACAGTGAGGCATGACCGGCAGAAAAAGGGACTCCTGCCCCGGCCGCAGCAGGGGAACAAACTGATAGGTGGACTCATTCAGAGCAGCCTCCGGCGGCCGGACCGGATAGGCAGGCGTATGTATCTCCCGGAACAGCGCAGTCAGGCTTTCATCCGTGCGGTTCAAAAAGTTCCCGCGCTCTGTTTCCATAATGGCGATCAGTTCGGGGTGCTCCCGCAGCACCCCGCATGCGGCCTCCAGATCACCGCGGTCGATGGTCACGCTGCGGTAGAGCCCGTCCGCGTCAAAGCAGCGGTTCCCGTTCATGGTCAGATAGGCATCGAACACCACATCGCGCAGCATCCCGGTATTCTCCAGGTCCCGGGGGCTCCGGCCCGTGGCCAAAAACAGCTTGATTCCCGCGGCGCGCAGCGCCAGAAGGTCCTCCCGCAGCGCATCCGACAGCAGATCGCCGCCGCGGGGAATCAGCGTACCATCCACATCAAAAAAAGCTGCCTTGATCATGATTTGTCGCCGCTCTCCCGTTTGAATTTCTCTGCCTCCAGCAGCAGCTCCTCGGCACTGTTCAACATGGTGGGCGTTATATCAGCACCGCCGCTGAGCCGCGCCAGCTCTTCCTTCCGGTGCTCCCGGTCCAGCCGCTCCATATTGGTAAAGGTCCGGCCATCCGCCTCCGCTTTTTCCACGGAAAAGTGAACGTCGCCCATAGCGGCGATCTGCGGAAGATGGGTCACGCAGAGCACCTGCTTGCTGCGTGCCACCTGATAGAGCTTCCGGGCCACCTTCCCTGCCGCCCGGCCGGACACACCGGTATCGACCTCGTCAAATACCAAAGTGCTTACCTGATCGTTTTCGGCCAGGACATTTTTCAGTGCCAGCATGATCCTGGCCAATTCGCCGCCGGATGCGACCCGATCTATGGGCTTCAGCTCTTCACCCAAATTGGCCGACATCAGAAAGCGCACCGTATCCATGCCGCTGGCATCCATTCCGTCCTGACCGGTTTTCGGCGCAAAATCCACTTCAAAGCGCACCTTGGGCATATCAAGCGCCGCCAGTTCAGCCCGGATGCGTTCGGCAAGCTTTTCGGCTTCCGTCTTACGCAATTCGGAAAGCTTATTCCCTTTACAGACCGCATCATCCAGCGCACTTTCCAGCTCTTGCTCCAGCTTCTCTATCCGCTGGTCGGCAAACTGAATGTTCTCAAGCTCCTGCCGGCACTGTTCCAGATAATCAAGCATCGCCTCCACGGTGCCGCCATATTTCTTCTTCAGGCGATGCAGCGTATCCAGCCGACTCTCGATCTCGTCCAGTTCACCGGGATAGAATTCCATCGCCTCTTTTGCGTCGCGCACCTGTTCCGCCAGGTCATCGACTGTGCTGCGAAGCTCTTCTGACAGATCTGCCAGCCGCTGCAGCTCTTCGCTGAAGCGCCCTCCCTGCTGCAGCTCTTCACAGGCTACGGCCAGCAGCTCCGCAGCCCCCGTCCCGTTTTCTCCGCCGGTAAGCGCCTGCCAGGCTCCATCGACTGCAGCGGTGAGACGCTCCGCGTTGCGCAGGATATTTCGGCGGGCGGAAAGCTCTTCCTCCTCTCCGCTCTGAAGCTCGGCCCCTTCCAGTTCTCCGATCTGATAGGTGAGCGTATCGATTCTGCGGGCCTTTTCCGACTCGTCCAGTCGGCTGGAGGTCAACTCCCGACGCAGGCGGCAGACACGGTCATAGGCGGAAAAAAATGTTTCCCGCATCGGAAGTGTGCCGCCAAAGCTGTCCAGGTAATCCAGATGGCACTCCTCGTCCAGCAGCTGCTGCCCGTCATGCTGCCCGTGAATATTCAGCAGGCGGCAGCCAAGCTCCCGCAGCTGGCCCACCAGGACCGGGCTGCCGTTTATCCTGCAGACATTCTTTCCGTCGGCTCCAATGACCCGTTCCAGCAGCAGTTCTCCGTTTTCGTCCGGGCCGATCCCATGCTCTTCGAACCAGGCGAGCTTCGGCAGCGCCCGGAACAGAGCCGACACCCTGGCCGATCTGGAGCCGGTGCGGATCAGGTCCCGGCTCGTGCGGCCGCCGGTGATGGCGCCAATGGCGTCGATCACGATGGACTTACCTGCGCCTGTCTCACCGGTGAGCACATTGAAACCCCGATCAAAGGAGATATCCGCTTGAGAGATTAAGGCGATATTTTCAATATGCAGCAACGCAAGCATCGCGGTGTCCCCCTCAGTCCAGCAT
>CAKUHW010000234.1 GCA_934659415.1 uncultured Oscillospiraceae bacterium | reverse complement strand
GGAGCCAACCTGTCCCAGGGCCAGCGCCAGCTGCTGGCCATCGCCCGGGCCGCCGTGGCGGACCCCCCGGTGCTCATTCTGGACGAGGCCACCTCCTCCATCGACACCCGCACCGAGGCCATCGTCCAGCAGGGTATGGACGCCCTGATGTGCGGCCGCACGGTGTTCGTCATCGCCCACCGGCTGTCCACCGTGCGCAACTCCGACGTGATCATGGTCCTGGAGCAGGGCCGCATCATCGAGCGGGGCAGCCATGAAAAGCTCATCGCCGAAAAGGGCGAGTACTACCAGCTGTACACCGGCGCCTTCGAGCTGGAATGAGGCGCAGAATACCGGGGTGCGCTTCCGCGGCCCCCGGTATCAAAGTGTCAGCGAGAATCCCCGGCAAGGGCAGAGCCCTTGCCGGATAGACATCGATCCGTCAAAAACGCCCTTAAGCTTTTTGACGGCCTGAACGGAAAGGTCTGATCTTGTGAGAGAACACGCATACACCGTCCTGCCCCCGGATCAGGACCCGAAATTCCTCGGTCTCTTTACCCGGGACCGGCAGTTCTACCGCACCTTTTTCCCCCTGCTGGCCATCATCACCCTGCAGCAGCTGGCCGCCCTGGCGGTGAACCTGGCGGACAACCTGATGCTGGGCTCCTATACGGAGCTGGCCCTGTCCGGGGCCACCCTGGTCAACCAGCTGCAGTTCACCCTGCAGCAGATCGCCGCAGGGGTGGGCATGGGCATTGTGGTGCTGGCCTCCCAGTACTGGGGCCAGGGCCGCACCGGCCCCATCAAGCAGATCATCAATCTGGGGGTCAAGGCCGCGCTGCTGTTCGGCATCGTCTTCTTTGTCTGCTCCCTCGCCATGCCCACTCAGATTCTCTCCCTGTTCACCAATGACCGGGCGGTGATCGCCGAGGGGGCGCGCTACCTGAAGGTGGTCTGCTGGACCTATCTGGTGTTCTCCGTGTCCAACTCTCTGATGTACTCCCTGCAGAGCGTGGAGACCGCCGCCATAGGCACGGTCATGTCCCTGTCCACCCTCTGCATCAATGTCTGTCTCAACTACTGCCTGATCTTCGGCCGCTTCGGCGCGCCGGAGCTGGGTGTCGTGGGGGCCGCGGCGGCCACTCTGGTGAGCCGCGGGGTGGAGCTGTTCATCATTCTGGTATATGTGCTGTTCCTCGACAAAAAGCTGCACATGAAGCTCCGGGAGCTGCTCCGCCTGGACCTCACCTATCTGAAGGACTTCATCCGGGTGTCCGCCCCCCTGGTGCTCAGCGGCTTTCTGTGGGGGGTGGCCCAGGCCGCCCAGACCGCCGTGCTGGGCCACATCGGCGCGGCGGTGATCGCCGCCAGCTCCATCGCCGCGGTCATCTTCCAGATCTTTGCCGTGGTGGGCTTGGCCTGCTCCAACGTGGCCTCGGTGACCACCGGCAAGACCATCGGCCAGGGCAGGCTCCACCTGGTGCGCTCCTACGCCAAAACCATGCAGGCCGTTTTCCTGCTGGTGGGGCTGATCTTCGGCGGACTGATGTTCCTGTGCAAGGACGCCATTGTGGGGCTGTACGCGGTGTCGGACGAGACCAAGGCCCTGGCCGTGCAGTTCCTCACGGTGCTCAGCGTCACCACCGTGGGCAGCTGCTATGAGTACCCCGTGGAGGCGGGGATCATCGGCGGCGGCGGGTCCACCCGCTACGCCGCCTGGATGGACAACCTCTTTATGTGGCTGTTCACCATCCCCTCCGCCATCCTCAGCGCCTTTGTGTTCCGATTCCCCCCGGTGGTCACCTTCTGCTGCCTGAAGGCGGACCAGCTGCTCAAGTGCATCCCCAACGGCATCGTCTGCAACCGCTTCCGCTGGGTGAAGGTGCTCACCCGGGAGGAGCGGCAGGGGTAGGGCAAAGCTGCGGGTCTGGCAAAGGCCCTGTTCTCTGCGCTGTCCAAAGGGCTTTGAGATAAGCTCCCTTGTGTAAAGGGAGCTGTCACCGGAGGTGACTCAGGCCGTCAAAAAACTTAAGAACGTTTTTTGACGGGTGAGTTGCAGTCCGCTGCGCGCACGCAATGTCTCCTTAAGGACGTCGACATTTCGCACACTTGCGGCCTGAGAAGTGTTTTCCGCCACGCACATGTCGCGGCGGAAAACGGTTTCCAGATTATTCGCCGCCGCGGCGGCGAACTCTGCGAGGCTTTTTTGACAGTCTCTGTCACCGGAGGTGACTGAGGGATCGTCACCAGACTTAAATGGACCGGACAACCCCTCAGGCGCTTCGCGCCAGCTCCCCTTACACAGGGGAGCTTAAGGGCTTCTCTTGCCAACCCCCCTTGTGTAAAGGGGGGAAAGCCAGCGCCCTTCGCTGGCAGGGGGGATTGTTACCGGGGCCAAGTGGACCGGACAACCCCTCAGGCGCTTCGCGCCAGCTCCCCTTACACAGGGGCGCTTGAGGAAGCAGCCCTTCGGTTCGTCAATTTTGGGTGCTGCGCGCCCGCAGGGCAAGGGCTCCGCCCTTGCCCTGCGGACAAAGCAAAAACCGGCCCGGCCGCGATATTCGCGGCCGGGCCGGTCTCTTTTGTGCTCTGCTTTACTCCTCGTCCAGAGAGACGGACAGGATCTCGTCCTCCCCGGCGGACTCGTCGGGCTGTTCGGGCTCCTCGCCGCCCTCGGGATAGTCCTCGTTCTCCGCCTTGGCGGCGGCCGCGGCGGCGTTCACGCCGGCGTAGCGGTCGTCCTCGTGGACCTCGTCCTCGATCTCATCGAACTTGCGGTAGGCCGCCAGGCCGGAGCCGGCGGGGATGAGCTTGCCGATGATGACGTTCTCCTTCAGACCCAGCAGGTGGTCCACCTTGCCCTTGAT
>CAKUHW010000233.1 GCA_934659415.1 uncultured Oscillospiraceae bacterium | reverse complement strand
CTCATGGAGGGCAGCAATGGTGTTGTGCAGCCGCTCCACGGAGATATTCATCTCCGCGGCGATGGCCCGAATGTTCTCTTCCTTGGTGGGCAGGAACTCATGCAGCGGGGGATCCAGGAACCGGATGATGACCGGCTGGCCGGCCATGGCTTCGTAAAGCCCCTCAAAGTCGCTCTGCTGATAGGGCATGATCTTGGCCAGGGCCCGTTTGCGGTCCTCCGTAGTGTCGGCAACGATCATCTCGCGCATCGCCTTGATGCGCTCGCCCTCAAAGAACATGTGCTCCGTGCGGCACAGGCCGATGCCCTGTGCGCCGAAGGTATAGCCCTGGCGGGCGTCCCGGGGGGTATCGGCATTGGTGTATACCTGAAGACGGCGGTACTTGTCAGCCCAGCCCATCAGGCGGCCGAAATAGCCGGAGCCGGGATCTGCCGGGACGGTGGCCACGGCCTCACCGTAAATGCAGCCGGTGGAGCCGTCAATGGAGATAAACTCACCCTCATGATAGTCCCTGCCATTCAGCGTGAACTTTTTGGCCTCGTAATCCACCGTAATATCTCCGCAGCCGGATACGCAGCAGGTGCCCATGCCGCGGGCCACTACGGCAGCGTGAGAGGTCATACCGCCGCGGACGGTGAGAATGCCCTGGGCGGCCTGCATGCCCTCAATGTCCTCGGGAGAGGTCTCCAGCCGGACCAGAACGACCTGCTCGCCGCGGGCGTGCCAGGCTTTTGCATCGTCCGCGGTAAAGACGATCTTACCGCAGGCGGCGCCGGGAGAGGCGGCCAGACCCTTGCCGATGACGGCGGCCTTCTTCAGGGCCTCGGGGTCGAACTGCGGATGGAGCAGGGCGTCCAGCTGCTTGGGATCAACGCGGAGGACCGCCTCGCGCTCATCGATCATCCCCTCGTCCACCATGTCGACGGCCACCTTCAGCGCGGCCGCGGCAGTGCGCTTTCCGTTGCGGGTCTGGAGCATATAGAGCTTTCCGTTCTCAATAGTGAACTCCATATCCTGCATATCCCGGTAGTGCTGCTCAAGCCGGTCCGCAATGGCCGCGAACTGCTCATACACGGCGGGCATTTCCTCGTGAAGCTTGGAGATGGGGGAGGGGGTGCGTACGCCGGAGACCACGTCTTCACCCTGAGCGTTGATGAGATACTCGCCGAACAGCGCCTTTTCCCCGGTTGCCGGGTTGCGGGTGAAGGCCACGCCGGTGCCGGAATTGTTTCCGGAGTTGCCGAATACCATGGACTGCACGTTCACCGCGGTCCCCCACTCGTAGGGAATCTCGCTCATACGGCGGTAGACATTGGCCCGGGGATTATCCCAGGAGCGGAACACCGCTTTGACGGCCTCCATCAGCTGGACCTTCGGATCCTGGGGGAAGTCCTGGCCCTTTTCCGCGCGGTAGAACTCTTTGAAAAGGACGACCAGACGCTTCATATCCTCGGTGTCCAGCTCGACGTCCTGTGTCACGCCCCGTTCCGCCTTCAGCTCGTCAATGATCTCCTCAAAACGCTTTTTGCTCAGCTCCATGACCACATCGGAGAACATCTGGATAAACCGGCGGTAGGAATCGTAGGCAAAGCGGGGGTTGCCGGTAAAAGCGGCCAGGCCCTCCACAACGGTGTCGTTCAGGCCGAGGTTCAAAATCGTGTCCATCATGCCCGGCATGGAAGCGCGGGCGCCGGAGCGCACGGAGACCAGGAGCGGATTTACGGGGTCGGCAAACTTCTTGCCGCAGATCTCCTCCATGCGCGCAAGGTATTCATAGATCTGGGCCTGAATCTCTTCGTTGATCCGGCGTCCGTCTTTATAGTACCGGGTGCAGGCCTCCGTGGTCACCGTAAAGCCCTGGGGGACCGGCATCCCAAGATTGGTCATTTCCGCAAGATTTGCGCCCTTGCCGCCCAGAAGCTCCCGCATGGAGCCGTTTCCCTCAGAAAAGAGATAAACAAACTTCTGACTCATGATGTATTCCCTCCGATTGTGTATTTTACTGAACAGGCTCTCAGGGCATTATTGTACTCTGATTGAGGCAAAGTGTCAAGAAAATACCGAAAAAGTTTGAAGGCAATTGTAGAATTCAACGGATAAAGGGCGGGCGCGGACGAATAGCGGAGTGGACAGATCGAAAAACAGGAAAAACAGGCTTTTGGCAGTCTTGAAATGGGGAAAATGAGACAAAAATGCGCACAGTGGTGAAATCGAATTGACAAAATGCCGCTTTCTGCTATACTGAACCAGGGAGCGGCCATATTGTCATGACGGGGACAGGGCCGGCATATCGTAGAAGAGGAGCGACAGGCATGGGATATACCAAGGAAGATATCATCCGAATCGTAAGAGAGGAGAACGTGGAGTTCATCCGGCTCCAGTTCACCGACATATTCGGTCAGCTGAAGAATGTAGCCATCACCGCATCTCAGATCGAGAAGGCAGTAAACGACCAGATCATGTTTGACGGCTCGTCCATCGAGGGCTTTGTGCGGATCGATGAGTCAGACCAATGCCTCTATCCGGACCTGGATTCCTTCCGGATCTTTCCCTGGCAGCAGGAGCACGGCAAGGTGGCCCGGCTGATCTGCGACGTATATAATCCGGATAAGACTCCCTTTGTCGGTGATCCCCGCGGCGTGCTCAAGCGGGTGCTCAAGCGCGCCGAGGATATGGGCTACGACGCCTTCAATGTCGGACCGGAGGCCGAATTCTTCCTCTTCAAGACGGATGAGAAGGGAAATCCGACCACGGAGACCAACGACGAGGCGAGCTACTTCGACCTGGGCCCCCTTGACCACGGAGAGATCACCCGGCGGGAGATCTGCATGGCGCTGGAGTCCATGGG
>CAKUHW010000232.1 GCA_934659415.1 uncultured Oscillospiraceae bacterium | reverse complement strand
CCCAGCGTGTGGTAGGGCAGGAGGTTCACAGCCACATCGCCCAGGGAGGCGGCAAACCGCCCCACGGCCCGTATGTTTTCCGGGTCGCCGTTCATCTCGGGGATGACGGGGACACGCAGGATAACGGGAACGCCCAGATCCCTGCGGATGTGGGTGATGTTGTCCAGGATCAGCTCGTTGGGTACGCCGGTCAGCGCCTTGTGCCGGGCGCTGTCCATGTGCTTGATGTCCAGCAGGCCCAGGGATACATGGGGAAACACGCGGTCGACCACCTCCCGGGGCGCGAAGCACGAGCTTTCAATGGCGGTATGGAGGCCCTCCGCCTGGGCGGCGGCGAACAGATCGGCGCTGAAATTCGGGTGGGCCAGCGCCTCGCCGCCGGAGATGGTCATGCCGCCGCCGGAGGCCTCGTAAAACAGCCGGTCCTGCAGGACCACATCCAGCGCCTCCCGGACCGTGGTCTGCTTGCCGGCGATCTCCCGCGCCTCGTGGGTGCAGGCGGATACGCACGCGCCGCAATTCACGCACTTGCCGCGGTCTGTATAGGCGATGCACTTGCCCTCCTGTTCCCGTATGGAGATCGCGCCGCGGGGACAGACCGGCACGCAGCGGCCGCAGTCGGTGCAGCGGCTGCTGTAGGTCATCAGCTCCGGGTACGCGGCGTTGGACTCCGGATTGGCGCACCACAGACACCGCAGGGGACAGCCCTTGACGAATACGGTGGTCCGGATGCCCGGGCCGTCGTGGATGCAGTAGCTTTGAATGTTGAACACCGGTGCGGTGCGGTCGTAAGAAATGGCGTGCATATTGGCCTCCCGTATGTATACCTGTTTATATGTAGTATACACGCAAAAACAGCGGCTGAAAAGCGCTTTTATTCCGTTTTTACATACGTCCGGGCCGTCTCCTCGCCCCGGAGGACGCGCAGGCAGCCCAGGGCCAGGGACTGCATCTCGTCCTCGCCGGGATAGACGATGACCGGCGCGATAAAGTCCACGCGGCGGCGGATCTCCTCGTCGATGTAGTCGGAGTAGGTGATGCCGCCGGTCAGCAGGATGGCGTCCACCTTGCCGCAGACGCCGGGGGCTGTCTTGCCGATGAACTTGGCCACGTTCAGGGCCATGGCGTCGTAGATCAGCTTGGCGTGGGCGTCGCCGCTTTCGATGCGCTGCTCCACCTCGCGGCAGTCGGTAGTGCCCAGGTGGGCCAGCAGGCCGCCCCGGCTCTTCACCAGCTTCATCATGCCCTTGTCGGACTGCCCCGCCTCAAAGCAGCGGTGGATCACGTCGTACATGGGCAGACCGCCGGCACGCTCGGGAGAGAACGGGCCCTCCTCGTCGTTGACGCAGTCCTCGATCCTGCCGTTGTGGTGCAGGTTCACGGTGATGCCGCCGCCCAGATGGGCCACGATCACGGTGATGTCCTTGTATGCCTTGCCCTGCTCCCGGGCATAGCGCATGGCGGCGGCCCGGGTGTTCAGGTTGTGGCCGATGCCCTTGCGGCGCATCTCCGGCAGGCCGGTGATGCGGTTGATGCCCGTCAGCTCGTCCACGGTGATGCCGTCGTAGATATAGGCGGGGATGTGCAGCTCCTGGCTGATGGCGTGGGCGATCATAGGGCCGACGTTGGAGGCGTGCTCATTCTGGGGCTTGTACTGCAGCTGCCACACCATGTCCTCGTTGACCTCGTAAGCGCCGGCGTGGATGGGCGCCAGCAGGCCGCCCCGGGACACCACGGCGTTCAGCTCGCGGACGTCGAAGTCGTGGCGCGCCAGACAGTCCAGCACCAGCTGGCGGCGGAAGTCGTACTGCTCCACCACCCGGTCGAAGGGCGCAAGCTCTTCGGCGCTGTGGGTCAGGGACTCCACAAACAGCGGCGTCTCGCCGTCGAACACGGCGATCTTGGTGGAGGTAGAGCCGGGGTTCAGAACCAGAATTTTTTCCATACGGCTGTCTCCTTACCGCTGCTCCGCGCCCAGCTTCAGACCCAACTCAAAGGCATGCCTGTTCAGGGGCAGCAGGGCGGGCTTCTTGCCCAGCTTGTGCTCGATGGTGTTCCACACCACGTCTGCGGGCACGACCTGGGTATAGCCCACATACACGCCCAGCATGATGATGTTCAGCACCTTGGCGTTGCCCAGCTCCAGTGCCAGCTCCGTCACGGGGGCTTTCACCACCTTCACGTCGCTGCGGGTGATCTCGTCGATGACGATGGAGCTGTTGATATACAGCGTGCCACCCTCCTTCAGCTTGTAGAGGAACTTGTTCAGGCTCGGGCCGTTCATGACGATCAGGTCATCCATCACGTCGCCCAGGGGCGCGCCGATCTTCTCGTCGGAGATGACCACATAGCAGTTGGCCGTGCCGCCCCGCTGCTCCGCACCGTAGGAGGGGAAGAAGGTCACGTTCTTGTCGGTGGAGTCGCAGGTGGCCTCCGCCAGAAATTTGCCCAGGGTCATGACGCCCTGGCCGCCGAAGCCGGCTACCATCAGATTTCGTTCCATCGTTACGCCTCCTCCTTGATCTTGTCACGGACGACGCCCAAGGGGAACTCGGGCAGCATCTTTTCCTCGATGTAATCCAGCGCCGACAGGGCGTCCATGCCCCAGTTGGTGGGACAGCTGGTGACGATCTCCACCATGGAGAAGCCCTTGCCGTCCAGCTGGTTCTGGAATGCCTTGCGGATGGCGGCCTTGGTCTTGGCCACGTTGGCGGGGGTGTTGCAGCTGGTGCGCTCCAGATAATAGGGCGCGGTCAGCTGGTTCATCAGCTCGCACATATGCATGGGATAGCCGTGCTCCTTAGGGTCGCGGCCCTTGGGGGCGGTGGTGGCCTTCATGCCCACCAGCGTGG
>CAKUHW010000231.1 GCA_934659415.1 uncultured Oscillospiraceae bacterium | reverse complement strand
AAGCTGGCGTTTGCAGGGTACTCACAGCCGGTGGCCAGCATGAAGCCGCCGCCCTTTGCCATGGCGTCGATCTGATCGGTGCACTGCTTGTCCCACTGCTCGTCGGTACCGAACACGGCGTTGGCCGGTGTGACGCAGCCGATCAGAGTGACTTTATCCCCGTACTTCTCCTTGCACTCGGCAAAGCTGGAGCAGTCATCGGGCGGATAGAGGAAGGAAATAGCGACCGGGTCCATCCGCTTGATCTGAGCGTCGAAATAGATGCGCTCGCCGCAGTTGTGGATCATGACCAGGCAGTTGTGATCCCGTACCACCTGGCTGAGCTCCTCCACGGCGGGGCCCTCCATTTCATCCCACATCTCCTTGGACATGATGGAGCCGGAGGCGAACAGAGTGTCGAACATGATGGCGGACACGCCGGTGCCGGCCAAGGCAGCGCAGTACTCCTTCAGCGTTTCATTGATTTCATGTACAGCTGCTTTGACGGCGTCAGGGTCGTCGTAAATATCCATATACAGATCCTGCTGGTTGCGCAGCATGGACAGCACGCCAAGAGGGCCGAAGACGAAGGCGACGATGGGCTTCTCCTTCCCCTTGGCTGCCACCAGTTTTTTGCACACGTCGATGTGCATCATCATACGCTCGCATGTCCGGTAGTCCACCTTTTTGATCTTGGCGTAGTCCTCGATATCCTGGACGACGCACTGGCTGTAATCAGGGTGGGCGGCCTCATTTTCCTCAAAGATCAGCTTTTGCCCCCAGGCGGCGCATTCCACGGACAGGTCGATCAGCGTGACGATACAGTCAAGATCGAACTCCTCTGTGGAGCGGATGAAGGCTTCGGCGCACTTGTCCGCGTCCTGGGACCACTCGGGATAGCTGATGCCGGTGAGCTTGCGGGTGATGCCGCAGAGAATGGGATAGACCGGGACACGGTCCGGTTCCTTGTGGGACAGTGCGGTGACAACTCGTTCAATGGAATTCATGGCGGATACCTCCTGCATTTATATTTTTTTCCTTTCTGTTCCCTATTTTACCGGGAAAAGCAGTTGGCTGTATACCGCCGCAAATGCTCATTTTTGTACTTTCTTGCTATTTTATAAAAATGGCTTCAATATCTGCGGCCGCGACTTTGGCTAAAAAGCGCAAAGCCCTGACCGGAATTTTTACAGTTACACATGGTCATAGCATTATTTTAGTCAGCGCGAAGGACAGCACACCGCAGGCGGGAAAGGTGAACAGCCAGGCGGCGGCGATCTCCCCGGCGATCTTTCGGTCCGGGTACCGCCCGGCGCCGAGGATGGCAGCCACTTTGGTGTGTGTGGTGGATACCGGGAGGCCGAGAAGGGAACACACCGCCAGCACGGCCCCGGCTCCGGCATCGGCGGCAAGCCCATCGGTCGGGTCCAGCGCCGCCAGGCCGGTCCCCACTTTTTCTACAATGGGCCGCCCGCCGAGAGCGGTCCCCAGGGCCATTACTCCCGAAGTGAGCAGCAGCAGAGGCAGAAGTGCGGTGGGCTCCGCATCGCCCAGACCATCTGCCAAAAGAAACAGGGCAAAGAACTTCTGCCCATCCTGCACGCCGTGCAGTGCCGCCATGGCGCCGGCGGAAAAACGCTGCCACGCGATGCAGTTGCAGCTGTGTCTTGTGAAAAAGCCGCGGGCAGCGCGCCCGGCAAAATATCCCGCCGCAAGGGAGAGCGCCAGACCGAGACCGGTTTTGACCCAGGCAGCGGTATTCCACGCCGCGTATGTACCGCCCAGTGCCAGCGCTGCACCTGACAGACCAGCCAGCAGGGCGTGGCTCTCGCTGGTGGGAAGGCCAAAGCGCCAGGCCGCCGCGGCCCAGGCCACCACGGCCAGCATAGCGGCGCACAGGGCGGTGAGCGCATCCTGGGGGCGGGAGAAGGAGACCAGATCCCCAATGGAGACGGCGACGGCGGGGTAGAGCAGACAACTGGCTGCCGCTCCGATAAAATTGCATCCGGCGGCCAGCCATACCGCGCGCCGGAAAGGCAGCGCGCCGGTCCCCACCGCGGTGGCGATGGCATTGGGGGCATCCGTCCAGCCGTTTACGAAGATTACGGCCAGGACCAGAAGCCGTATAAGAAAGATGGTTACAGTCATTGTGCCCACATCCTGTTCTGAAGTGTTGTCTGCCCTTGTCGGTCGGTGATACCGTGATGGTACAGGCTATGAGGGCCTTGTCCCGTTTATGCCGGAGCGTTTTCGGCAAAATGTCAAAGAACCGCTTTGCTCCGGGAATTTTGCCGGTGAAATGCTGAAAAGTCAGAAGCTTTTTCACGAAAAGAGGTTTTTCGGCCTTAACGGAGTATAAGACAAATACAGGGGAAGGCTGTCAAAGGCCTCGCAGAGTTCGCCGCCGCAGCGGTGAGGACAGTGAAATTCTGTTTTCAGCCGCGGCATGTGCGCGGCTGAAAAAGCTTTATCAGGCCGCGCATGTGCGGACTGCAGCCTATCCGTCAAGAAACGTCTTTGAAGTTTTTTGACGGCCTGAGACACAACGAGAACGGGGAGGGTGCCGCTATGACGATTCGAGAGATCACCGAGCAGCAGGAACGGGAGACGCTGTCGCCGCGCGCCTGCCGGGCGGAGCAATCCAAAGGCAGGCAGACGGAGATCGAGCCCTGTCCTATGCGTACCTGCTTTCAGCGGGATATCGACCGGATCGTACACTGTAAGTCTTTTCGCCGGCTGAAGCATAAAACCCAGGTATTTCTTCAGCCCGAGGGTGACCACTACCGCACACGGATGACCCATACGCTGGAGGTGTCCCGCATTGCCCGCACCATGGCGCGGGGCCTGCGTCTGAATGAGGACCTCACAGAGGCGGCGGCATTGGGGCACGATCTGGGCC
>CAKUHW010000230.1 GCA_934659415.1 uncultured Oscillospiraceae bacterium | reverse complement strand
ATGCACAGGGGAGCTTAAGGGCTGCTCCCGTAACCCCCCTTGTGTAAAGGGGGGACAGTCGGCGTCCTTGGCCGACAGGGGGGGATTGTCACCGGGCCAATCATCTTGATAATCCCTCAGTCACGGCTCCGCCGTGCCAGCCATGGGGCCCCCGTACGGCCCCCAGCGCACAGGATACACAGTTTCCCCGCCGGGCGGCGGCGGGATTTTTGTCTTCTTTTACAATCGCATGCTATTGACTTTCCGGAAAACTTATGGTAGGATACTCCAGACTCTGAACAAGGAGGCAGCTTCATGCGTGTGGAGCTCTGCGCGCCGTTGATCCGGCAGATCAACAGCAACACTGAAAAGCACATCAATAACGCCATGCGCAACCTGGATCTGACCCACGCCCAGGTCTGCATGCTCTTTGCCCTGATGGAGAGCGGGGACGGCTGCTGCTCCATGAAGGAGCTGGAGCGGCGGCTGGGTCTGGCCCAGTCCACCACGGTGGGTATCGTCAAGCGCACGGAGGAAAAGGGGCTGGTGGAGTGCCTGCCGGACCCGGAGGACCACCGGAGCAAGCTGGTGCGCATCACGGCGGAGGGCCGCCGGCGCAACCGGGAGACCAAGGAGGACATCGACGCCACCGAGGACTGGCTGCTCCAGGCCCTCACTGCGGAGGAGCGCGTGCAGTTCCGCTCTCTGCTCCGGCGGGTGTGGCACTCCGTTTCGGACCCCTCCGCCTGTCAAGCCACCGCTGACTGCAGCAGAAAGGAAGTACTATGATCAAAACACTGCTCAAATCCGTGCGGGAATTCAAGCGGGACTCCCTGCTGACCCCCGCCACCGTCACCGTCGAGGTGGTCATCGACGCCCTCATCCCCTATGTGATCTCCCTGCTGGTCAACGAGATCAAGGGTGGCTGCGGGCTGGATGTCATCCTCCGCTACGGGCTGATCATCGTGGGCATGGCCCTGCTGGCCATGGTGGCCGGCTGGGCCTCCGGCTACTTCTGCGCCAACGCCTCCACCGGCTTTGCCCGCAACCTGCGCCGGGATCTGTTTGCCAGCATCCAGGGCTTCTCCTTTGCCAACATCGACAGGTTCTCCACCCCCTCCCTGGTCACCCGGCTGACCACCGATGTGAGCAACGTCCAGTTCTCCTATATGATGATCATCCGCGCGGCGGTGCGCTGCCCGCTCAACCTGATCATTTCCTTCATCATGGCCTATGTGATGGGCGGCCCGCTGGCCTTCATCTTCGTGGTGGTCATCCCCATTCTGGGGGGCGGCCTGCTGATCATCGGAAAGAAGTCCATGCCGCTGTTCCGCAGCGTGTTCCGCAAGTACGACCTGGTGAACGAGTCCATCCAGGAGAACGTGCAGGCCATGCGGGTGGTAAAGTCCTACGTCCGGGAGGACTATGAGAAGAAGAAGTTCGGCGCCGCCGCCGAGGACGTCTGCCGCGACTTCACCAGGGCGGAAAAGCTGCTGGCGCTGAACAGCCCCCTGATGCAGTTCTGCGTGTACGCCACCAACGCCCTCATCCTCACCTTCGGCTCCAGGCTGATCATCAGCTCCGGCGGCACCCGGCTGGACGTGGGCCAGCTCTCCGCCCTGATCACCTACAGCATGCAGATCCTGATGAGCCTGATGATGCTCTC
Source organism: uncultured Oscillospiraceae bacterium (assembly GCA_934659415.1). GTDB lineage: Bacteria > Bacillota > Clostridia > Oscillospirales > Oscillospiraceae > Enterenecus. The sequence goes on along the minus strand of CAKUHW010000230.1, from coordinate 1,236 downwards.
CATGGTGTATGTGATGATCACCATGTCCATGGAGTCCGCCAGCCGGATCGTGGAGGTGCTCACCGAGAAGAGCACCATCACCAGCCCCGCGCAGCCCGTGACCGAGGTGAAGGACGGCTCCATCGACTTTGACCATGTGGACTTCCGCTACTCCGAGCACGCCGAGCGCATGGCCCTCTCCGGCATCGACCTGCACATCCGCTCCGGCGAGACCATCGGCATTCTGGGAGGCACCGGCTCCTCCAAGTCCAGCCTGATCCAGCTCATCCCCCGGCTGTACGACGCCACCGACGGCGTGGTCCGGGTGGGCGGCGTGGACGTGCGGGACTACGACCTGGAGCTGCTGCGGGACCAGGTGGCCGTGGTGCTGCAGAAAAACGTGCTCTTCTCCGGCACCATCAAGGAGAACCTGCGCTGGGGCAACCCCGACGCCACGGACGAGGAGCTGGAGGAGGCCTGCCGTCTGGCCCAGGCCGACGGCTTCATCCGCCAGTTCCCCGACGGGTATGACACCTATATCGAGCAGGGGGGCACCAACGTGTCCGGCGGGCAGAAGCAGCGCCTGTGCATTGCCCGGGCCCTGCTGAAGAAGCCCAGGGTGCTCATTCTGGACGACTCCACCTCCGCCGTGGACACTCACACCGACGCCCTCATCCGCAAGGCCTTCCGGGAGTCCCTGCCCGACACCACCAAGATCATCGTGGCCCAGCGGGTGGCCAGCGTGGAGGACGCCGACCGGATCATCATCATGGACGGCGGCACCATCAGCGCCATCGGCACCCACAGGGAGCTGCTGGCCGCCAGCCCCATCTATCAGGAAGTCTACGCGTCTCAGAACAAGGGAGGTGAGCAGGATGTCCAGTGAGCGCAAGACCAGACCCCAGGGCAGGCCGCCCATGAAGAAGGGGACGGTGAAGCGGCTTTTCAAGCTGCTGTTCGGCTTCTATCCCGTCCTGCTGCCCCTCACCCTGGCGTGCATCCTGTTCAGCGCCGTGGTGGGCGCCATCCCCGCGGTGTTCATGCAGAAGGTCATCGCCGTGGTGGAGGCCAGCTGGAAGGCGGCCGACTGGTCCGCCGCCGCCGGGCAGATCCTCGGCCTGGTGGGCATTCTCATCAGCCTGTACGTTCTCTCTCTGGCCAGCGTGTTTCTGTGGACCAGGCTCATGGCCGTCATCACCCAGGGCACACTGAAAAAGCTGCGCTGCCGGATGTTCGACGGGATGCAGGACCTCCCCC
>CAKUHW010000229.1 GCA_934659415.1 uncultured Oscillospiraceae bacterium | reverse complement strand
GGATGGGGCTGCGGCTGGACCGGGAGACCGGCGCTGCCGTGCGCACGCTGCCCTGGTACGCCTCGGTCCCGGCGGAGGCCGCCCGGCTGCTGGCCGTCCACTGTGCTACGGAGTACGCCACCAACGCCCGGAACATAGAGCTGTTCTGGGCGGAGCGGGGCAACCCATCCAATACCTGATCATACAAACGACCCCCGGCGGAGCGCTGCTCCGCCGGGGGTGCTTTGCCTCTACTATTGCGGTCATACCATATCGGCCGATGGGTCCTCCATCAGGTCCGCCAGGGTGACATTGGAAAAATACTCCTCCGTCAGCTGATGAAATCCGGTCCACACCGGAAGGGTGCGGCACTGGGCAGAGCGCTCACATTCCGGCACGCCGCCCTGCAGGCACGCTACCGGGGCCAGGTCGCCCTCCGCAGCGATCAGGATCTCCCAAAGCGTATACTCCTCCGGCTCCCGGTTCAGCCGGTATCCGCCGCCGATCCCGTGGACGCTGTCTACCAGGCTCTCCCTGCGCAGGGCCGGCATCAGCCGCTCAATATACTTCAGAGATATGCCCTGCCGGGCCGCCACATCCTTCATGGGCGTAAACCCGCCGCCGCGGTGTTCGGCCAGGTCCAGCATAATGCGGACGGAGTAGCGCCCTTTGGTTGAGATCATACCCGGTCCCTCCTGCTTCGATTTTGCTCTATCATATCATCTCCGGCCGGAGAAGGCAATCCCCATATCTCCGCACCGCTCTCTCAGACATCCGTACCGCCGGAGGGGGGCGGAGTGGGCTGTCCTTCTCCGCCGCTGGGCGGCTGTTGACCGTCCTGGCCGCTTTCTCCGCCCGGCATGGAGGGAGGCTCCCCGTTCCCGTCAGAAGGCGCACCGGGCTGCCAGCCGCCCATACCACCGGGGCCGCCGCCCATACCGCTCTCGCTCATCGCATCCGTGGAGGCTGTGCTCTCGGAGACGCTGGTGCCGTCCACATACAGCGCACAGCTTTCGCCCGATGTCAGTTCCGCTGAGGAGAAGAACAGATAGCTGCCCTGGCACAGGGCGCTGCCGCTGTAGAGGACCTCACCCTGCGCGCTTCTGATCTCTACCGCACTGCCGGACGCGATGCTCAGGCCGGACTGTCCGCCCGCAAAGCCCCCGGGGCCGCCGAAGCTGCCGGAGCCAAAGACCACATAGGCCTGGCCGGCGGCAAGGTTCATGCCCATGCCCGCGCTGCCTCCCGCGGCCAGCACGGTGCCGCCGGTGATGGAGATGGTCCCGTCCGCGTCAAGAGGCTGGTTGTCCGCCGTGTTGGCCGTCCACACCACCACTGTGCCGCCGGTGACGGTCAGGCTGCCGTTGGAGTCGATTCCGTCGCCGCCGGTGGTGTCCATCACAAGAGTACCGCCGCTGATGTTCAGCGCAAAGGCATAGCCGGACAGGTCAGAGTTCGCCGCATTCAGACAGTCGTCGCTGGCGTGGATCACAATGCTTCCGGAGGCAATATTCAGCTCAGCTGCCTCCAGGCCCTCGTAGCACTGGGTGATGGTGATATCCGGGCCATCCGTTCCTTCCGCGCCTACGTACATCGTCAGGTCACAGTGGATGCCATCGTCCGCCGCGCTGACCGTGATGGAACCGCTCTCGATGGTCAGCAGCTGTTCGGCGTTGATCCCGTCGTTGACGGCGGTGTCGATCTTCAGGGTAAGGTCACGGATGAGCAGCCATGCCTCTCCCTCTTCCTCTGTGGTGGCCCCGGACTTGATGCCGTTTTTCCCGTTGGCGATCAGATTCAGCGTGCCGGTGCCCCGGAGCGTCACCTGAGAGCCGTCCTTGCACTTGATGACGGCGTTCTCCGCATTTTCGTTGTCCGGATATTCGTCATCATTGTTCTGTGCGGCATCGGTCAGGGTATTCACCGTATCTGCCGCCGCAACAATGGTGACACCGCTGGATTTGGCGCAGGTGATGGGGGCGGTATCTGCACTGGTCAGGGTCAGGCCGCTGAGCACCAGCGTCACTCCGGTCACGCCCTTTTTCACCTTTACGGAGCCGTCCGTACAGGAACCGGAAAGAAGGTACGTCCCCGCGTCTGTGATGGTCAGGGCCGTGCCGTCTGCCTCAAAACCGGAACCGGAGCCGGAAATGCCGCTGTCGGTAAAGGTCAGGGTCACAGCTCCCTCCGTCTCGTAGCCGTCGTCAGGCCGCTCAGCCGATGGAGAGGAGCTTGTGCCGGAACCCGCCGCGGCGGATGAGGACGGGCTTGCGTCAGGGGCGGCAGAGACAGCCGGGGCGTTGCCGTCTCCCCCCGCCGAAGTGCCGCAGGCGGTCATGGACAGCAGCAGGGCCGCTGCACATAGGATAGATACAGGTCGTTTCCATTTCATAAGGAACACCTTCCTTTTGCTGTATTTGATTCTGCGCCCCGGTCTGACGGGAGCGCCTTGCTCCGACGCAGGTCCTCCCTGCGTCATGGCTGCATGATATACGCCCGGCCTAAAGCCAGCCTAAAGGACCGCAGAAAACTTTTTTGGCCCTCTTTAGGCTGGCTTTAGGAAAGGCGCGTATCCTCGCCTCATCAAACAAAAGGAGGCGGTCCATATGGCAGCAGGCCTTCAGTGCTGTTTTCAGCGCTATGAGAAAAAGTATGTGATCACACCCGCGCAGCAGGAGTTTCTGCTATCCGGAGCTCTGCCCTATCTGAGACCGGATGAATACGGCCGGTACACCATCTGCAACATCTACTACGACACCGCAAATTGGTCCCTCATCCGCTCGTCCCTGGAAAAGCCCGCTTATAAGGAAAAGCTGCGGGTGCGCAGCTACGGCGTTCCGGAGGATGACGGCAGCGTATTTGTGGAGATCAAGAAAAAGGTAGGCGGTGTGGTCTACAAACGCAGAGTC
>CAKUHW010000228.1 GCA_934659415.1 uncultured Oscillospiraceae bacterium | reverse complement strand
CGTCGGCGGCCTCTTTGCCGCGCATGAAGTTGTAGGTGTAGCCCTGGTCGTTCTCATCGCCGATGCAGATCAGGCCCACCTTGATGGTCTTGGCGTCGCTGCCGCCGGGCTGGGAGTCGGACGCGCTGGGCTGGGGGGCGCTGGACTGGACGGGCTTGTCGCCGCCGCAGGCCGCCAGGCTCAGCAGCATCATACCGGCGAGGATCATGGCAAGAATTTTCTTCATGACTGATTTTCCTCCGTTTTTGAAATGTAGTGTGTTTCTCAAGCCGCAAGTGATACCTTTTCCAAAGCCGCAGGCGCGGCGGATGGACAAACAAAAAGGACTGCCGGCCGGCAGTCCCCACGCGCGCAGGCGCCGCCGTGTCCCCAAAAGGGGGCGGCGCGCCGCAGCTGGCGATAGTCCGGCGATTTAAGGCCGCCGGGTAGAGACGCCGGGACCCTATCTCCCGGCATATACCGACCGATATTGAATTGACAGGCGCTCAGAAGAACTCGACGCCCTCTTCGGGGCTCATGCGCCGGATGCGGGCCAGGGACTCCACCCGCACCCCCTGGGCGCGGATGCGCTCGCCCCCGGGCTGAAAGCCCTTTTCCACGGCGATGCCCGCCCCCACCAGGGTGGCCCCCGCCTGGACGACCAGCTCCATCAGCCCCTGCAGGGCCGCGCCGTTGGCCAGAAAGTCGTCGATGATGAGCACCCGGTCCGTGGGCAGAAGATACTTTTTGGACACGGTGACATCGTTCACCTGCCCGTGGGTGAAGGACTCCACCCGGGCGTGGTACAGCTCGCCGGTGACGTTGCGGGAGCGGCTCTTCTTGGCGAACACCACGCTCACGCCGCCGAACTGCTCGGCGGCCACGCAGGCCATGCCGATGCCCGAAGCCTCGATGGTGAGGATCTTGGTGACGTTCTCCCCGGCGAACAGCCGCGCCCACTCCCGGCCCATGGCGGCGAAGAGGGACACGTCCATCTGGTGGTTGAGAAAGCTGTCCACCTTCAGTACATCCTCGTTCAGCACAACGCCGTCCCGGCGGATGCGGTCTTCCAGCAGTTTCACCATACTCACCTTCTGTTCCTTGTGGCTTCATTGTAGCAAAAAAGGATTTTTTCTGCAACTGCCTCTTTTTCACATTCTTTCTTGTTCCACCGACAGTTTTCTGCTACAATGTTCACAGTGTCGTCACAAATCCGGCCGCGCGGCGGCTGAAAGGAGCGCGCTTTTTATGCGCCTGAAGATCGGTCTCAAGGACTTTCTCCTGCTGACTCTCGGCACCGCCCTGGTGGCCGCGGGGGTCTACTTTTTCAAATTTCCCAACAACTTCTCCATGGGCGGCGTCACGGGCATTGCCATTCTGCTCTCCGCCCTGTTCCCCGCCGTGTCCTCGGCCACCTTTGCCTCGGTGATCAACGTGATCTTCCTCATTCTGGGCTTTGTGGTGCTCAACCGGAGCTTCGGCATCCGCACGGTGTACTGCTCCCTGCTCTTCTCCGCATTGCTGTCCGGCCTGGAATGGCTCTTCCCCATGTCCGCCCCCCTGACCGACCAGAAAATGCTGGAGCTGTTTTTCGCCGTGCTCCTCCCCGCCCTGGGGGCGGGCATTCTCTTCAACACCCAGGGCTCCACCGGCGGCACGGACATTCTGGCCATGATCCTGAAGAAGTACTCCAGCCTGGACATCGGCAAGGCCCTGCTGTGCGTGGACGTGCTGGTGGCCGCCTCCACCTTCCTGGTGGTGAACATCGAGACCGGCCTGTTCTCCATCCTGGGTCTGGTGCTCAAGTCCGTGCTGGTGGACACGGTGATCGAGTCCCTCAACCGGAAGAAGAGCTTCATTCTGGTCACCTCCGACCCGGAGGCCGTGGCGGGCTTCATCACCCATGATCTCCACCGCTCCGCCACCATCTGGGAGGCCAGGGGGGCCTACTCCCACGAGACGAAGTGGGTGGTACTGGCCGCCCTGAACCGGACCCAGGCCGTGGCCCTGCGCCGCCACCTGAAGGAGACCGATCCCCACGCCTTCATGCTCATCACCAACTCCAGCGAGATCTTCGGCAAGGGCTTCCTGCGGGCCTGAGGGGCGGACAACCCCTCAGTCAGCTTCGCTGACAGCTCCCCTTGCACAGGGGAGCTTTTGAAGCTGGTGGAGGTTATATGGTCTCTGCCTGGCTCGCGGCGAACTCTGCGAGGCTTTTGGGCGGGCTCCTCAGGCTGTTGAATACCCAGGAAAACTCTGAACGTTCCCGCAAAAATAAGATTATCCGCGCAGCGGATACCTTACTTATTCACTATTCACTATTACTTATTATCTAAAAAATCCCCTGCGGTCTTTTCGGGACCGCAGGGGATTTTTCGGGCCGCAGCTGTTGAATACCCGGGAAAGCTCTGAACGCCCCCGCAAAATAAGATGATCCGCGCAGCGGATACCTTACCTATTCACTATTCACTATTACTTATTATTTAAAATAGTCCCGGGTGGCCCTGGCCGTCACGCCGGAGAGGAGCAGCAGGGCGATGAGGTTGGGAATGGCCATCAGGCCGTTGAGAGTGTCCGAGATGTCCCACATGAGGGTGCCGCTGCCGGTGGCGCCCACAACGCACACCAGGATGAACACGATGCGGAAGGCGAACACCACCGCCCGGTTGTTGCCGCTGAGATAGCCCCAGCAGCGCTCGCCGTAGTAGCTCCAACCCAGCACGGTGGACAGGGCGAAGAAGATGAGGCTGATCTGGATGACGGTGCCGCCCAGGGTGCCGGGCAGGATCTCGTTGAAGGCGGCCGCCGCCGCGGCCCCCTTGGAGGTAAAGGCATCCAGGCCGCCGGGGGTATCCAGCACACCGGAGAGGAGCACGGCAAAGGCGGTGATGGTGCAGATGACGATGGTGTCCACAAACACCTCGAACA
>CAKUHW010000227.1 GCA_934659415.1 uncultured Oscillospiraceae bacterium | reverse complement strand
GCTGGAGGCCACCCTGCGGGCCCAGCGGCCGGACCGCCCCGTCCATGAGACCGCCTTCGGCCGGGTGGAGCGGGCGTGGCTGGAGGAGATGCACACCGCCTGCGCAGACCCTCTGCAGGGGGAGATCCACACCCGGGACCTGACTCTTCGGAAGCTGACCCTGCGTGTCAGCGGACTGGGGCGGCGGGACCTGACGGACTTTCTGCGCATGGTGGCCGACGAGACTTACCGGATCAAGGGCTTTGTGACCCTTCCGGAGGGGCCCTTTCTGGTGGACTGCGTGGGGCCTCTGGTGGAGCTGCGCCCCTACGATGGCCCCGGGGCGGAATGGGGCGCTCTTACCGTGCTCTACGGGAACGGACTGAAGGCCAAACGCGCCATAGAGAACGCAAAGGCCTGGTTTCCGAAGGCGGATGTGCGGGAAGAGAAGGAGCCGCCGGAGGCGTGAGGACCTGAGACTTACGGCCGGGCTGAAAACTGAATGCAGAAAAGAGGGGCGCCGCAGCTGCGGCGCCCCTTCTGGCTTTTTATCGGGCTTTTATCGGGCTTTTGCAGGCCGGCTTAGTAGCCGGGGTGCTCGTCTTTCACGAAGGTCTTGGCCTTCTCCTCCCCGCGGAGGACCCGCAGGCCGCCCAGGGCCAGGGAGAGCATCTCGTCCTCGCCGGGATAAACCACCACGGGGGCGATGAACTCCACCCGCCGGCGGATATACTCGGTGACGTAGCTGGAGTAGGCGATGCCGCCGGTGAGCAGGATGGCGTCCACCCGGCCGCACACCCCGGGGGCGCACTTGCCGATGTTCTTGGCCACATTCAGGGCCATGGCGTCGTAGATGAGCTTTGCGTGCTCGTCCCCGGCGGCGATCATCTCCTCCACCTTGCGGCTGTCCGTGGTGCCCAGGTGGGCCATCAGGCCACCCTGGCGCTTTACGGTCTTCATCATGGAGTCATAGGTGTTCGTCCCGTCAAAGCAGGTGCGGATGACGTCGAACAGGGGCAGGCCCCCGGCCCGCTCCGGGGAGAAGGGGCCCTCCTCGTCGTTGATGAAGTCCTCAATGCGGCCGTTATGGTGCAGGTTCACGGAGATGCCGCCCCCCAGATGGGCCACGATTACGGTGATGTCGTCATAGCGCTTCCCGTTTTCCCGGGCGTAGCGCATGGCGGCGGCCCGGGTATTCAGGTTGTGGCCCATGCCCTTGCGCTGCATGGCGGGCAGGCCGGTGATGCGGTTGACGGGGATGAGCTCGTCCACGGTGATGCCGTCATAGATAAAGGCGGGGATGCCCAGCTGGACGCTGAGGGCCCGGGCGATCATGGCGCCCACGTTGGAGGCGTGCTCGTTGCGGGGCTTGTTCTTCAGCTGCCACACCATGTCGTCGTTGACCTCGTAGGCGCCCGCCTCAATGGGGGTGAGCAGGCCGCCCCGGGAGACGATGCCCGTCAGGGAGGACAGCGCCACGCCGTGCTCCGCCAGAGCCTTGAGCACCAGCTCCTTGCGGAACTCGTACTGGTCGGCCACATGGTCGAAGGGAGCCAGCTCCTCGGGGGTGTGGACCAGAGACTCGGTGAACAGGGGAGTCTCATCCTCATAGACGGCGATCTTGGTGGAGGTGGAGCCGGGATTGAGAATCAGAAGCTTTTCCATATCCGGTCCTCCTCAGCGGGCGGCGGCGGTGGCCAGCACGATGGAGAGGAACTTCTCCTCGGGGCTGGAGCCGCGGCTGACCATGGCGATGGGGCATTTGGCGCCCACGATGAAGCCGGCCATTTTGGCCCCGCAGGTGACGGTGAGCATCTTGCCCATGATATTGCCCGCGTGGATGTTGGGGGCCAGCAGCACGTCGCAGTCGCCGGCGCAGGGACTGACAAAGCCCTTGAAGTCGGCGATCTCCTTGCTGACGGCGCAGTCATAGGAGATGGGGCCCTCCACGATGCAGCCGGTGATCTCGCCCCGCAGGTTCATCTGCTTCAGGGCATCCGCCTCCACGGTCTCGGGCATCTTGGGGTTCAGCTTCTCCACACAGGCCAGCACGCCCACCTTGGGGCAGTCGTAGCCCATCACCCGCAGGGCGCCCACGGTGTTCTCGATGATGGCCTTTTTCTGTTCCAGGGTGGGATAGGTGACCATGCCGCCGTCCACGGGGAGGAGCAGCTTGTGGTAGCTGGGCACCTCAAAGGCGGTGAAGTGGCTCATCACGCCGCCCTTGCCCAGGCCGTGCTCCTTGTCCACCACGGCCTTGAGGAGCACGGAGGTGTCCAGCTTGCCCTTCATGAGGAAGTCCGCCTTCCCCTCCCGCACCAGGCCCACCGCCTGCCGGGCAGACTCGGCCAGGTCGGGTACGTCCACGATGTCCTCCGCGTCCACTTGCGCCCCCAGATGGGCCAGCGCCTCGTCGATCACCGCCTTGTCCCCTACGAAAATGGGCCGGGCGATGCCCTCGCTGCGGGCGTGGAGCGCGGCCTCAATGGTGTGCTCATCCCCCGCGGCGGCCACAGCCATGCGGGCCATGCCGGGGTGGCCCTTCTGCCGGGCGATCAGTTCGTCAAAGGTCTTGAAAACCATAGGAAAGCCATCCTTTCACTGTTAAAGTTGCCATTGCTTTTTGCAGCGGTCTTTGTTAAAATATCATATCATATAAGATATAGGAAATCAGATTGGAGCGATGAGACGCCATGCCGCCGAAGCTGAAAAAAGAATCCCTGGTGGACCAGGTCTACCGCCGCCTCCGGGAGGAGATCGTCACAATGAAGATGCCCCTGGGCAGCCACGTGAACGTGAACGAGCTGCAGGCGGTGTTGGGCGTCAGCTGCACACCCATCCGGGAGGCGGTGAACCGCCTGCAGCAGGAGGGGCTCATCACCTATGAGAATAACGTGGGGGCCGCGGTGCTCACCCTGGAGCCTCACGACGTGCAGGAGATCCAGGAGCTATCCCTCACCCTCCACAAGGAC
>CAKUHW010000226.1 GCA_934659415.1 uncultured Oscillospiraceae bacterium | reverse complement strand
GATCCATGTCATCACCTTAAAAAGGCCGTTATCAAAACGGATCAGCGCCGGGGATGGAGTCTTGCCCTCCCGTTTCACCGGCAAAGCCCTCCTCTCATTCTATCGGAAATTGATGCGTCCAAGCCTGCAGCAGCCGGACCTTACAGTTCTGATTATATATGCCCCGGCCGGGCACTGTCCAATTGATAAACCGCATTCGGCCATACAGTTTCCGCATTCGTCCTGTTCCATACATTCATGAAAACGCCCAATTCTTTCTTTGTCTCTCCCGTGCTGTATTTGTGTTATACCTGATTTCTCTGCAAATTTTCTGCCGGTCTCCCTGTCCTCCCGGATATGGAAATTCGAAATCCGTATTGTCTCCATACCGTATATCAATTGGACACCCTGCCCTTTTACGCTTAGAATAGTTCATGCAGCAGCCCGGACGAACTATCAAAGTGTTTGGAAAGGAGTCCATCCCCATGGGAAGAATTTACGATCCCAATGATTTCATTCTCCAGTATCCCGGCGTCTATGAGGGCCGGGCAAAAGAAGCCATGGAGCGGTATTTCGCCATGATTCAGGAGATTAACACCATCCAGGTGACCGGTGCGGATGTCATCGCCGGCCGCGTTCCCGCCGCCAAGTTAGGGGCCACTCTCACGCTGAGCGAGAATTTCATCCGCTACTGCACGGAGAAGTACGCCCCCGAGTACGGGCTCCTGCTGGACCCGGAGGTCGCCAGGGCCCACGGCTACCGCGACATTTTTGCCATGATCGGCCTCTCCTCCTGCGATGATGTGTTTACCCTGCCCACCCCTCCCGAGGCCCGGGACACTCTGCTGGTCTCCCAGATCTTCCACCATGTGGAGAGCCTTGCGCCCGTCTACCCCGGCGACACGCTCTACATGGTCCGGGACAAGACCGTTATCACCGACCTGACGCCTGCGGAGGGCTCTGTATACCGCCATCTGCATCAGCAGAATTTCGGGACCGTGTACAACCAAAAGGGGGAAGCCGTCAACAAGGTCCGCTATACGCTGATGGAAAGCGTCAAGCTCTATAAGGACGACCGGCTTCCCAAGCCCCGCAGTGAGTTCGGCTTCGCCGACCTGTGGGAGGACCCCGACTGGTTCGCCCGGCCCGAACACATTTATACCGATGCGGACTACGCCGCCTTCCGAGCGCTGGCGGAGAAGGAGGTCATCCGGGGGGACGAGCCCCTCTACTGGGAAGACGCCACCGTGGGCACACAGCTGCCTGACGGAATGTTCGGCCCGATTTTTGACGGCGTTTGCCCCACCAAGCCGTACGGCATGGGCGTTGGAGGCTGCCGCAAGCTGCGGCGCGAGTTTATGGACGATGCACGCTTTGCCGCCATGGTGACCGATCCGCACACCGGCATCCGCACCACCGGCGACCGGTCCTACGACGTCCCGGAGGCCCCCGATGGGATCAGGCCCTTCTTCCTGGCTCCCCCGGACGAGCAGCCGGAGGCGGCCTCGGGCGAGGTCAACACCGCAGACATCCATAAGACCGCAAACGAGCGCTCCGCGCTCATCAATTTCATGGGCCGCGACATCGCCCTGGGGCACATTCTGGACTATGTGGGCTATCACGGTTATATCCGCAGCTGCGACTGGACCATCATGACCCCTGCGACCCACGCCGCCCTGGGCAAGCCCGTCCCGAAGGTCCCCGGCTTCCGCAACTTCGCCTGCGAAGTGCCCGGTATGGAGCACTCCGATATTCCTATCCATGGGCTCACCTATGATCTGGCCCGGACCAAGGCCCGCATCACCGATAAATACGTTCAGGGCGGCCATTTCCTGATCAAGGTCGTATTCTGGAACGTGGACATTGAGGACCGCATCTGGATCACCGGGGCGGTGGAGGTGGAGCTGCCCTCCAAGCGAAAGTGAGGTAATTGCAATGGAGCTTTCCCAGGCGATTTTCTCCCGCTCCTCCTGCCGCGCCTACACGGACGAGCCGGTGTCCGCCCAGGAGCTGGACGCGGTGCTGGCTGCGGCCAACGCCGCCCCCGTGGGCATGGGCGCCTACCACACCGTCCACCTCACCGTGATCCGCAATCCGGCCTTCCACGCCGCCCTGAGCGAGGCCACCCGCGCGTTCATGAAGCGGGACGGCGACCCCCTGTACGGCGCCCCCGTCCTGGTGCTGGTCAGCGCTAAGCCCGCCATGCCCCCCACCATCGAGTTCCAGAACACTGGGACCATCATGGAGAATATGCTGCTGGCTGCCACAGATCTGGGCCTGGGCAGCGTCTACCTGATGGGGGCCGTGGCCGCGCTGAAAACAAAGCCGGAGCTGGTGGGACAGCTGTCCCTCCCGGAGGACTTTGTCCCCATTGCCGCCGCTGCCCTGGGCCACCCCGCCCAGCCCGCCGCCCCACGGGAGTCCCAGCAAAAAATTGAGACCAATTACCTGGATTAAGGCCCCCACAAAAATCCCCCTGCCGGCGATATTGCCGGCAGGGGGATTTTGCTTGCGTTTTTGGGAGGCTCGCTGTACAATCATCTTAAACCAGAAGCAGAAAAGGAGGAGACGGCAGTGACCACCGCTCAGATGGGTTATTTTGTGGCGCTGGTGGAAAAACTCAGCTTTACCGCAGTGGCCGAGATGTTTTACGTGACCCAGCCCACCCTGTCCCGCCAGATCATGAACCTGGAGGCAGAGCTTGGCCTCCCGCTGTTTGTGCGCAAAAACAACACCGTGACTGTGACCGCCGCCGGCATGGCGCTCTACGACGGCTTAAAGCCTCTGTACCAGCAGCTCACCCAGCTGCTGGATACCGTACAGCACTTTGACGCACAGCAAAAGGGCTCCTTCACCGTGGGGATCCCGGAGGAACTTCTGCTGGATGACCCGGTCCAGCTTGCCATCGGCGTACTCAGCGCCACCCATCCGGAGCTCAACGTCTCCATCATCCGCGCCTCCTACGCCCGGATCAG
>CAKUHW010000225.1 GCA_934659415.1 uncultured Oscillospiraceae bacterium | reverse complement strand
TGCGGGCCCCGCCCCAGGTCTGTGCGCGGTGATTTAGTAGTTCAGGTACTCGGGCTTGACAGAGCCGTACTTCTCCAGCAGCTCGTCCCAGTTGTGGGGCAGCCGGATCCTGGAGCAGGCGGGACCGCCGTGCTCGCCGCCGCCGGCCAGATTGATGCATGTGGCATCGTAGTCGCTGCCCGCCACCACGATCATCAGATGGTCGGTGGACCAGAACTTCCGGGCGCTGCCGTTTTGCTGGTCGAAGGGCAGGCGGACGTTGGAGGGCAGGTGGTTGTTCTCGATCATCCAGCGGTAGAAGATCTCGGAGGAGGGCTGACGGCAGTACTCGCTGACGTAGTCCAGCACCTCCTGCTGGCTCTTGAAGCCCTCCTTGGCCAGGGCCCGGGCGAAGCCGGGGCTCATGACGTAGCAGCAGCCGCGGTCCCAGCCCTGATAGTGGATGTAGAACATGGTGTCAAAGCAGCTCTTGCCGTCCCGTCCGTGGCCCTCGGTGCGCTCCTGGGGCCAGAACATGGTCACGGCGGAGTCCTCTGCGTCCAGCCCATAGCGCACATGGAGGGGAGCCCAGGGGCTCATCTCGGCATTGTCGCCGATGCACACGCCCTGGCGGCCCTCATGGCCGGGTTCGCACATGTCCTCCAGGCCGGGGCGCACGCCGGACAGGTTCATGATCAGGTAGGAGTAGGCCCGGGCGATGGCGGCGGAGGCCTTGGTGTAGCCGCTGAGGGCCGCGCCGTCCATACTCACGCCGATCTGTCTGGCCACCTTGCCGCTGACGGTGATCAGCGGGAACCAGCTGGCCACGGAGCAGGTCCAGCCCTCCAGATGGATGTGGGGCTGGGCGATGGCCTCCACGGCGGCGATGAGCACCGGCAGATAGGTGGGCAGGCAGCCCGCCATCACGGCGTTCACGGCGATCTTTTCCACGGTGGCCTTGCCCATCATGGGGGGCAGCTCCGCCACCACATGGTCCCGGGGCAGGTCGGTGCCGGTGAGCATCTCGGCCACGGCCTCCTCCGTGGGGGGCTGGATGGGCAGGCCGGTGGTCCAGCCCATCTGATAGAAGTAATCGCTGATCCCCTTCAGGTCGTCCCGGTACTCAAAGGGTTGGGCGTGGGAGTTGTCCTTGGCGTAGGGGGTCTTCTCCTCCTCGGTGAGGGGGGCGGTGAGCCCGGCGATCACCTGGTCGGTCACGGCGGCCAGACCGGGGCGGATCACATGGTCGATCACGTCCTGATCCAGCCTGGGGGCCCAGCTGAGGTCGGGAATGTCGCAGGGGACAAAGCGCAGGTTGGGCACCAGACGGGTGGTGGCGGCCTTCTGCCCCACCTCCACCAGGTCGCGCTTGGCAAGCATGACCACCGGCAGGCCCAGCCGCTCAACATAGGCGCAGTTGTAGGCGTGGAACATGCAGCAGGAGCCGGCGTCGCCGTAGGCGCCGATCACGCCGTCCAGATCCTTGGCCCACTCCGCCACCTCGGCGGCAAAGGCGGGGTCCTTGCGGACCTCAGAGGTGTCCCGCTTGTACTGCAGGGGCTTGAAGGTGAGGGAGGGATAGCGCTGGCGCAGCAGCTCGGCCATGACCTCCAGCATCAGGGGGGAATGGCCCTTGAAGTGGGCGAACAGACCGATGGTCTTGCCCTCCAGGGTGTCCAGGCGGGGGGAGAGGGGCTTGGCGCCGCTGACGTCTACCTCCGCCCAGGGGCTGTAAATTTTCATGGATATTACCTCCGGAACAGGGCGGGGAGACCGCCCCTGGTTTTGTAAGACTGTGCTTCCTGCCGCATAGCGCGGCAGGAAGCACATCTGGCTTTAAGCGCGGCTGCGATCAGCTGATGATGGGGGTGAGGGCCAGCAGCGCCAGCACCACCAGCAGGCAGATGCAGTAGATCCACAGCTGACCGAAGATCTTGTTGCGGCGGTCCTTATCCACCAGACCCAGCAGCATGGAGCCGCCGGTGGAGATGGGGGCCACGCCGGAGAGGATGGCGCCGATCATGATGCAGGAGAAGAGCTTGGTGGCGGACAGCCCGGTGGAGCCCGCAATACCGGCCACCATGGGGAAGAACAGGGGGAACACCACGGCGGTGGAGTCGGACACCAGGGAGACGGCGCCGGCCAGCACGGCCAGGGCGGAGGGGATGAGGAAGGTGGCGCCCACGCCGGACACCAGGCCGGACAGATAGGTGCCCAGACCCATGGAGGAGCACACGGCGATGAGGGTGGCGCAGCCGCCCACCAGCAGAATGGTGGACCAGGGCACCTCGTTCTTCAGCACCTCGCGCTCGTTGCCCAGGCCCAGCAGCACGGCCATGAAGCAGCCGAAGGAGTAGACCATCAGCACGTCCATGCCGCTGCTGATCTTGGAGAAGAAGGGGATGAACTTGCCCAGCAGCATGGGCACCACGAACAGCAGCACGCACACGATGATCAGGGTCAGGTTCTTCTTGATGAGAGGGGTAGCGGGGGCAGGCTTGGAGACCTCGCCGTGGAGCTTGAACTTGTAGCCGCCGAAGACGAAGTAGACGATGATAAAGCAGATGATGCCCACCAGCACGAAGTTCAGCCAGATGCGGGGCAGCAGCACGCCGCCCTGGCCCTCAAAGCCGAACAGATTGAACAGGCCCTTGGCCACGATACCGATGGAGCCGATGGGGCTGGTGCAGCCAGCGCCCAGGGCCAGGCAGTGGCTGGTGAGGATGATCATCTCAGACACGCCGGACTGATAGCAGATCTTGATGAACACGGGGACCAGGAACACGGTGACCGCGCCGGGGTTGATGCCGATGGCCATCATGGCGAAGTCCACCACGAAGAAGATGACGGGCAGCAGCGCGGGCACCTTCCGGGCGGCGTATATGGCCCAGTCGGCCAGATATTTGGCCGTGCCGGTCACATTGGCGAAGCCGTAGAAGAAGGTGACGATGAGCATCTGCAGCACGATGCTGATGGG
>CAKUHW010000224.1 GCA_934659415.1 uncultured Oscillospiraceae bacterium | reverse complement strand
GGCATGTCAGAGCCGCGAGGTGACCGAGCCGCAGCGAGAGACGCCAGCGCCCTTTGCTGGCTGGGGGGATTGTTACCCAGTCGAGGGCAGGCCGCCATAGCGACGATCCCTCAGGCGCTTCGTGCCGGCCGGAAGGCGGCATTGACGATTCGTCCGGCAGAAGCGGACGCTTTGTCCCTTTACACCTGCGGGGCGGCGATGCTACAGTGTTGGATATCAGCCGGCAGGCGCGGCCCGCCGGGCATCTGCAAACGGAAAGGAAGCCTGACATGAAGAAATTCGAGAGCTATCGGGATATCCCGCCGGAGGTCATCGACGAGCTCCTCGCCCCCGGCTACGGCCCCATGGAGTTTGGCGACACGGTGCTGGAGGACGGCACGGTCTACTCCTCCACCTACGCCCGCTTTCCCTATGCCAAGGGCTACATGATCGACTGGTGGTTCAGCACCTATCTGAACAACACCACCCAGTATCAGTTCTGGAGCCCCGACCACGGCACCTTTGAGTGGAATGAGAAAAAGCGCCCCAACACCACCGTGGGGGCCACCCACATCAGCAAGGAGCAGTTCGGCGACGAGGTCATCCCCATGCACATCACCTTCTATGACCCCTCCGAGCTGGTGCACCCCGCCCGGCTGAAGGCGGCCAACATCTCCTGCTTCCTGGTGGCGGAGGTCCGCCTGCCCAGCGGCGAGCTGCTCAGCTGCTTCCTCCATGTGGGCCGGGACACCTACTACGGCTGCGAGCTGCGCAACCGCTTCTGGGCCCCCGGCGACACTCCGGAGCATACCCGCCTGATGAACAAGCACAACATCGAGGAGATGGGCTCCCTGGCGGAATTCCTCCCCGGGCTGTACCTGCGGGAAAATCAGCATGGCATCACCCTGTGACGCCCCGCCGCCTCCGGCACAAATTTTGCAGAAAGAAGGGATGCATTTATGGCGTTTGAAAAAGCCGACAGAACCATCATGCGGGTCGTCAGCTTTCTGGCCCTGTTCTCCGGACTGTTCATGGCGGTCATCGCCGTGGCGGCCACGGCCAACGTGCTGTCCAGCAAGATCTTCATGTGGTCTATCCCCAGCATCAACGACTACATCACCTATCTGTTCCTGGGCGTGGTGTACTGCTCCATCGCCTACTGCCAGCTGGGGCCCGGCCTTATCTGCGTGGATATTATCAGCCGGCACTACCCGCCCCTGGTGTCCAACCTGCTCTCGGTGCTCAGCAGTCTGCTGGGCATGGGCATTTTCGGGCTGATCTTCCACTATTCCGTCCCCCTGTTCCGGGAGAACCTGGCCATGAAGGTCATGTCCTCCACCGGAAAGGGCGGCTTTCCCCTGTGGCCCTTCAACCTGACAGTGGTGGTGTTCTCCGCCCTGATGGTGCTGGCCATGGCCTGGACCATCGTGCGTGTGTTCGCCCGGGGCGTCACAAAATCACAGAGACCGGCAGGGCCGGATGAGAAAGGAGAGGCCGAAGCATGACATCTTCCGCCATTCTGGGCCTGATCAGCTTTGCCGTGATGATCGTGCTCATTGTTCTGGGCCTGCCCATTGCCGTCAGTATGTTCGTGGTGGCCATCGCGGGCTTTGCCATCACCGGCGGCGCGGCCATGATCGGCCAGCAGCTGTCCAGCGGCATTTTCTCCCTGTCCGCCTCCTACACCTTCGCGGTGGTGCCTCTGTTTATGATCGTGGGCATCCTGGCCGGAGAGACGGGAATAGCGGCCGGGGCCTACACCAGCGCCCGCAAGTGGGTGGGCCGGCACAGAGGCGGCCTGCTGCACACCACCATCGTGGCCAACGCCCTGTTCGGCGCCTGTTCGGGCATCTCCGTGGCCTCCAACGCGGTGTTCTGCAAGATCGCCGCGCCGGAGCTGCGCAAGGCGGGGTATGACGAGTCCCTGTCCCTGGGGTGCATCTCCGCCGCGGGCAGCCTCTCCTCTCTGATCCCGCCCAGCATCCCCATCATCACCGTGTGCATCCTCGCGGATATCTCCATCGGCACCGCCCTCATCTGCGGCACCGCCGCAGGCATCCTCACCATGATTATCATGATGCTGGTCATCAAGGGCACCCAGCTGATCCACCCCGCCAAGGTCCCCGGCCCCACGGAGGAGGACCGGAACGTGACCGTCCGGGACCGGCTGCGCTCCCTGAAGCTGCTGCTCCCCATCCTGGCCCTGTTCGTGCTGATCGTGGGCGGCTCCTTCTTCGGCTGGTTCTCCGCCACTGTGGGCGGCGCGGTGGCCACCGTGGCCATCATCATCTATGCGCTGGTGCGCCGCATGCCCCTGCGTCAGCTGGGGCGCGCCATCTGCGACGGGGCCTCCTCCTTTGCCGGGATCTATCTGATGATCATGGCGGGCTCCCTCTTCAGCCGCTACATCACCTTCACGGGCCTTGCCAAGCAGCTGGCCAATGTGATCGCCAACCTGGCCCTGAGCCCCATCCTCATCTTCCTGGTGGTAGTGGTCTTCTACCTGTTCTGCGGCTGCTTCATCGCCGTGATGCCCATCATTATCATCACCGTGCCTGTGCTGCTGCCCGTGCTCACCCAGCTGGGCTTCGATCCCTACGCCCTGGCCATCTGCCTGGTGCTGCTGTGCGAGCTGGGCAACATCACCCCGCCGGTGGGCAACTCCGTGTTCACCACCGCCATCATCACCGGCGAGAGCCCCACGAAGATATTCAAGGGCGTGATGCCCTTCTTTGTGGCGGAGCTGGCTGCCTGCATCCTGTTCGGCCTGGTGCCCCAGGTGATCACCTGGCTGCCCGCCGTGCTGGGAATGCTGTAAAGAGTTAAAAACAATGAAAGGGGCCCGGCGCGTCTGCGCCGGGCCCCTGAGACTGTCAAAAAAGCCTCGCAGAGTTCGCCGCCGCAGCGGCGAAGACAATAAAATCTGTTTTCTGCCGCGACATGTGCGTGGCGGAAAACACTTCTCAGGCCGCAAGTG
>CAKUHW010000223.1 GCA_934659415.1 uncultured Oscillospiraceae bacterium | reverse complement strand
CCTCTCCTCTGCTCACAGTCCGCTCCGCCGGGCCTCCAGGGAGCTGTTGATAATGTGCTCACACAGGCTGCCGTAGTCGATTCCCGCTGCCGCCGCTTCCTGGGGCAGCAGGCTGGTGGGCGTCATGCCCGGCAAGGTGTTGATCTCCAAAAACCAGGGGGTACCGTCCTCGGTCACGATAAAATCTGCCCGGGAGTATACGCTCAGCCCCAGAGCATTGAACACGGTCTCAGCCGCCGCACCCAGCCTGGCCTCCCACATGGCCGGAATGGGCGCCGGGCAGTACTCATCCGCCGCACCCGGCTGATACTTGTTCTCATAGTCGTAAAAGCCTTCTTTGGGCACGATCTCGATGGAAGGCAGGGCCTTTCCGTCCAGAATCCCCACCTGAATCTCCCTGCCGCTGACGTACTGCTCGATCACACTGTGCCCCCCCAGCGCCAGGCCATCCTGAAGCGCCGAGATCAGCTCTTTCTCCGTACGGGCAATGGACACTCCGATGGAGGAGCCGGATGCCACAGGCTTCACCACACAGGGCAGCTTGGTACGCCCGACTATCTCTGCGATATCACCCGCGCCGTAGCGCACCGTCTCCCAGGCGGGCGTGGCAATCCCGAGCGGTGCAACGACGCGCTTGGTCAGGTCCTTGTCCATGGCAATGGCACTGCCCAGATGCCCCGCCCCGGTGTAGGGGATGCCAAGCAGATCAAGGGCGGCCTGAACGCGCCCGTCTTCCCCGCAGGCGCCATGGAGCGCCAGAAAGACCACATCCGCCATGGCGCACAGCTCCAGCACGCCGGGGCCAAAGAGGCCGCGTCCTCCCCGCTCTGCCTGCAGCGCCTCCAGGTCCGGTGCCTGCCTGCCCACATGGGCAAGGCCCGGGTCCAGCGGCGCATCAAACAGGACTGCCGGATCTTCCCTTGTACCCAGATACATATCCACGAAGGCGGAGCGGTGTCCCCGGTCCCGCAGAGCCTGACATATTCTGCTGCCGCTGGAAAGGGATACATTCCGCTCCGGACTGAGGCCACCGGCCAAGACGACGATTTTCATGGTGGAAAACGCTCCTTGTCAGAGATCTGATCTCAATATTTTTACCTGAACCGAAATTATAACACATCACCGCGCGGGAAACAAGTCCCGCCCCTCTTCACTCCGGCATACGTCTGCAGGACAGGACAGCACACCGCCTCCACAGGACATACCGCAGAATAAAGCCGGCGCTTCTGTACACACTAATTCAAAACAGTTCAGAGGAGACGATGCGTCAATGAGTCTCATCCCGTGCACGGAGCCCTGCGCCTACCAGCACGACGGTATCTGTACCCTGTCACGGGCAGCAGCCGGAAACGGACAGGAGAGCTGCAGCAGCCGCTGCCTGAACTTTGTGCTCCGGTCAGATGAGGGCGGCGATCGCCTGACGGATGTTTGACACCCGGATCAGTTCCAATCCATCGGGCACAGCCAGTTTTCCGCTTCCGCCAGACGGAACCAGACATTTTGTAAAACCAAGCCGTCTGACCTCTGACAGCCGCTGTCCAAGGGCGTGAACTGCCCGCAGCTCTCCGGTCAGCCCTACCTCGCCGATGGCCGCCAGGTCGTAGGGGACCGGCCGATCCCGAAAGCTGGACGCCAGCGCGACGATCAGGGCCAGATCTGCTGCCGGCTCCGTGACCGTCAGGCCGCCTATCACATTCACATAGAAGTCGCACCCGGAGATCAGCAGACCTCCCCGTTTTTCCAGCACCGCCGCCAGCATCATAGCCCGGTTATAGTCAAAGCCGTTGCTGGAGCGGCGCGAATTTCCGTAAGCCGACGGGGTCAGCAGCGCCTGGACTTCCGCCAGCACCGGCCGGACGCCCTCCATCACGCAGGTGACACAGGAGCCCGGCGTATCCTTCGGCCGCCCGGACAGCAGGGCCTCGGACGGGTTTGGCACCTCGGTAAGTCCCTGATCTCCCATCTCAAATACCCCGATCTCATTTGTTGCGCCAAAGCGGTTTTTCTCCGCGCGGAGAATCCGGTAGGAATTGTGCTCCTCGCCTTCAAAGTGCAGTACACAGTCCACCATGTGTTCCAGGACCTTTGGCCCCGCCAGAGATCCCTCCTTGTTGATGTGTCCCACTACAAACACCGTTACGCCAAGCCCCTTGGCCAGGTGCATCAGGGTCATCGTGCACTCCTTGATCTGTGCCACACTGCCCGGGGAGGAGGTGGAATCTCCGTTATAGACTGTCTGAATGGAGTCCACGATCAGGATATCCGGCTTCTGAGTCTCCACCGCGGACACCACATCGTCCAGGTTTGTCTCCGAGCAGAGATAAAGCCCCTCTCCCCGAATCCCCAGGCGCTGCGCCCGCAGCTTGATCTGCCGTTCCGACTCCTCACCCGAAACGTACAGAACGCTGGCAAACCGGCAGAGGTTGTCGCAGATCTGGAGCATCAGCGTGGACTTTCCGATCCCGGGTGCGCCGCCCACCAGCACCAGAGAGCCCCGTACCGCACCGCCGCCGAGCACCCGGTCAAGCTCGTTCATTCCGGTGCGAAAGCGCAGTTCATCAGCGGCGTCTACCTCCGAAAGAGGCCGCGGTATATGCCCGGAGCCTGCCGCGGCAGTCTGTACCGGCCTGCGTTTCGGATCCGCCGCAGGCCGCTCCACAATGGTATTCCAAGCCCCGCAGGCAGAGCATCTGCCCTGCCATTTGGGCGTCTCATTTCCGCATTCGGTGCAGTAAAACAGCGTTTTTGTCTTTGCCAAAGCGATCTCCCCCTGTGATATCCGCCTCGCTACGGCGCAGGCGGCACCTGCATCTGCCGGAAGCAGGCCGCAGCCAGCACCGCCGCCAGCGTGCGTTGATAGCTGTCCGTCCGCAAAAGAGCGGCCTCCTCCCCGTTGCTGAGAAAGCCGCACTCCACCAGGATGGCCGGACAGCCGATGTGAGAAAACAGGTATATATC
>CAKUHW010000222.1 GCA_934659415.1 uncultured Oscillospiraceae bacterium | reverse complement strand
GAGCTGTTCGAGCGCAACGAGGCGTCCGCCATGGAGCGCTGGGAGCATCTCCAGCGCCTGGTGGAGCTGTACAAGTAAAAACCTGCCGTTCCAAAGCCCGCCGCGGAAAACTCCGCGGCGGGCTTTGTGCTGATCGGGCGTCTGCCGGAGGGCGGGCTTTGTGCGGTGTTTTTTCGCAAAAAGAGAAAAGAAGGCAAAAACAGTCGGACAGGCCGGAAAGCGCATATGGAAAATTCGGATAGCCATAGTGGAAAAACTGAACCGGTTCGTCTTTTTCAAGACAAAACATTGCAGGAAAGCGTATCATAAGCCGGAAATCTAAATCTTGCAAAATGTATACTTTGTAAAAAGCACTTGCAAAACTGCGAACAGAATGTTATTATTTTTACAATCGGGGGGAATTCGGATTTGCGGCAAAAATCCATTTCCCGGCGCAAGAGAGGTGATCAAATATGGCATATGAAGCGATTCAGAAGGTGATGGATACGGAGCAGTCCTGCAGAGAGCGGAAGGCGGAGGCTGCCGCGCAGGCCAAACGGATCCTGGCGGATGCGGAGCGCTCCGGCGCGCAGGCACAGGTGCAGGCCGGAGCTGCCGCCCAGGAGCGGGTCAAGGCCCTGCTGGACGAGGCGGAGCAGCGCGCCGCCGCCAGATCCGATGTTCTGCTGCAGGAGAACAGCCAGGCCTGCGCCCAGCTGAGGCAGGCGGCCGGGCAGAGGCTGGAGCAGGCGGCAAAGCTGATCGTGGAAAAGGTAGGGAATAGCTGAAATGGCCATTGTCAAAATGAAACGGCTGCGCCTTATGGGTCTGCTGCAGGACCGGGAGGGACTGCTGCGGGAGCTTCAGCGGCTGGGCTGTGTGGAGCTCAGTGAACCGCCGCTGGATCTGTCGGACCCCGCCTGGGCGGCGCTGACCAAGCCGGGCGGGCAGGAACAGGCCCGTATCGCGCAGCAGAAGCAGACGCTGGACAGCGCGCTGTCCGTGCTGAAAAAGTATGTCCCCGCCAAGGGGGGACTGTTTACGCCGAGACCTGTCATCCGCGAAGAGGAGCTCTTTGACGACGCCCTGTACGCCCGGGCGCTGCAGACGGCCGGGGAGCTGCTGGAGCGGGAACAGGAAGTGGAGAGGCTGCTGGCGGAGCGGAACAGGCTTCAGCTGCAGAAGGCGGCGCTGGCCCCCTGGCTGGGACTGGACGTACCGCTTCAGCTGGAGAGCGACGGCGTTCTCTCCATCGTATTCGCAACGGTGCCTGCCCGGGTGGAGTTTGCCGCCCTGGAGGCGGAGGTCCGTGCCGCGTCCGAGCTGAGCCAGATCTTCTACGCCGGGCGCAGCCAGGGGCTGCACTGCTTCCTGCTGGTGTGCCACGCCAGCGCGGAGGAGGAATGCCTGGCGGTGCTGCAGCCCTACGGCTTCTCCCGGGTCGCCATGAAGGGCTGGACGGGGACCGCCGCGGAGAATGACCGCCTGGTGGATAACCGCCTGGCGGCGCTGGAAAAGCAGGTGACGGGGGCCGGAGAGGGCATTGCCGCTTACGCCCCCCGGCGGGAGGAGCTGCAGCGCAGCGCCGACCGGGCGGCGCAGGATCTTGCCCGGGAGGAGGCTGCGGGCCGCCTGGTGGACACGGAGCGCACCTTCCTGCTGACCGGCTGGCTGCCGGAGAGCGCGGAGGGCGGCCTGACGCAGCTGCTCTCCGGCTATACCTGCGCCTGGGAGAGCGAGAGCCCGGCAGAGGAGGACTATCCTCAGGTGCCGGTCCAGCTGAAGAACGGCAAGCTCACCCAGCCGCTCAATATGGTCACGGAGATGTACTCGCTCCCGGCCTACAACACGGTGGACCCCAACCCGCTGATGGCCCCCTTCTTCATTTTGTTCTACGGGATCATGATGGCGGACATGGGCTACGGGCTGCTGATGATGCTGGCCTCCCTTGTGGTCACCCGGCGGGCAAAGCCCCGGGGCACCATGGGGAATATGTTCCGCCTGGCGGGGCTGTGCGGCATATCGACCTTTGTGTTCGGCGCCCTCACCGGCGGCTTCTTCGGCGACTTCATCCCTCAGCTGGCTAAGCTGATCGATCCGGCCAGCACCCTGGAGCTGCCGGCCCTGTTCACGCCCCTGAATGACACGCTGATGATCCTGGTGGGGTCCATGACCCTGGGCTTTGTCCATATCGTCACGGGCATGGCCATCGGCTTTATCCAGAAGGTGAAGCACGGCCAGATCGTGGACGGGATCTTCGAGGAGGTCACCTGGTGGGTGGTCTTCGCGGGCATCGCGCTGATGGTGCTGAAGGTCACCAGTCTGGTGCTCTATGCCGGCCTGGCGCTGGTGGTCATCGGGCCGCTGGTGACCGGGAAGGGCTTCGGCAAGATCACGGGGATCTTCGCCTCCCTCTACAATCATGTGACGGGCTTCTTCGGCGATATCCTGTCCTACTCCCGGCTGATGGCACTGATGCTGGCCGGCTCGGTCATCGCCCAGGTGTTCAATACTCTGGGCGCCATCCCCGGGAACATTGTGGTGTTTCTCATCATCTCCATGGCGGGCAACGCGCTGAACTTTGCTCTCAACCTGCTGGGCTGCTACGTCCACGACCTGCGCCTGCAGTGCCTGGAGTATTTCGGAAAGTTCTACGAGGACGGCGGAAGACCCTTCCGGCCGCTGCGGATCTACGCGCAGCACTATGACATCGGGCAGTAAACCACAGGGCGCGGCGGTTACGGCGCGCTGAACTTACAACAATAAAAACAGGAGGAATATGTTATGGATTTCTTGAATACGATCGGCGGTCTGGCTCTGGCGCTTCTGGGTGCGGGTCTGGCTGCGGTGCTCAGCGGCATCGGCTCTGCAAAGGGCACCGGCATCGCCGGTGAGGCCGGCACCGGCCTTCTGTGCGAGGACCCCAGCAAGTTCGGTAAGGTGATGATCCTCCAGGTCATCCCCGGCACCCAGGGCCTGTAC
>CAKUHW010000221.1 GCA_934659415.1 uncultured Oscillospiraceae bacterium | reverse complement strand
GGTTTCCTGCCGTGCCCTTTTTTCATACAGGCTCAAAACGCAGGGCCGCGAACTTTGCGGCCTTATTTCTCCTGCAGCAACTTGTTCAGCTCGTTCATAAAGGTGCTGATGTCCTTGAACTGGCGGTATACGGACGCAAAGCGCACGTAAGCTACCTCGTCCACGCCTTTGAGCTTGTCCATTACAAGCTCGCCGATCTCGGTGGAGGGCACCTCACGCTCCATTTCATTCTGCAGGGTCTGCTCGATCTCGTTGGCGATCTGCTCCAGGGTGGACATGGAGACCGAGCGCTTTTCACAGGACTTCAGCATACTGTTCAGCAGCTTGGCCCGGTCAAAGGTCTGGCGGCTGCCATCCCGCTTGATCACCACCAGGGGCAGGCTCTCCACCGTTTCATAGGTGGTAAAGCGTTTGCGGCACGCCAGGCACTCCCGACGCCGGCGGATGCTGGCGCCCTCCTCGGCGGGGCGGGAATCAACGACCTTACTCTCCAGATTAAAGCAATAGGGGCATCTCATGGTCCATCGTCCTTTCTCTCTCCGGTTGCGATGGAAAAATTATAACACACCGCGGCGGCATTGTATAGAAAAATAATGGAATATCTTTGCCCGGGATACAAGTTTTTTCCCCAAATGGGCACAATAGGGGCAGCGAGGTGAGCAAAATGAAGCACGAAAAGTCCCTGAAGGGGAAGAAACAGCCGGAGGCCAAAAAGGACCTCAGGGAGAGCACCGGGACGCAGCCTGAGGCCAGACCGGAGAACAGGCAGACGGAGGGGCGGACATGAGCGCAAAGGAGAAGGGTGACAGACCGCACAAACGGACGGGGGACCTTGCGCCGGCGCCAAGCCAGTGGAGACGGTTGGGGAATGTGCCGGCGGGGCGGATACAGCCCGGGCCCTTTGCCCACCCAACGGATGAGAACTGCGATCTGGAACACTGGCAGGACCCGGACGAATTCCATTCGCCCGAGCTTTGACCGGCCGGTCAGCCCGGCGCGCGCGGAGACTTTTTGTCTCAGCGCGCGTTTTTTCAGCAGTCTGCCGTTCTTGCATTGACATTATAGAATAACTATGTTAAAAATAGTATAGTGAATTTCAATTATTGAATTTGCATGCCATGCATTGGCTTCGCGCCAGGCGGAGATATGATGGAAAGAGGCAGAGTGGAGGACCAAAATGGAAGAGAAGATAACAAGGACCAATCAGTCGGCGGACAAAATATTTGACGTGGTAGAGACCATGGTGCGCTACGGCGCGCCGATGCGTCTGAACGATATTGCAAAGCTGAGCGGGATACCCCAGAGCACAGCCTTCCGGATGATCAATGCGCTGCGGGAGCGGGGCTACGTGATCCAAGATGAAAATTCGGCAAAGTATCTGCTGTCGCTGAAATTTTCCCTGATCGGGGATATGGTAAAGGCCAAGTTTGACCTGCGGGATCTGGTACATCCCTATATGCTGAAGATCGCTGCCCGGTGCGATGCCATCTGCTACCTGGCCGTTCCGCAGCAGCGGGAGCTGGTGTACATCGACATGGTAAGCCCTCCGGGCTCTGTACTCAACCGGATGCCATTTGTGGGGAAGCACGTACCGCTGCACTGCGGCGGCACAGGGGTGATCATTCTCTCCGGCTATACAGATGCCATGCTGGACGCGTACCTGAACCAGGCCAGCTACGATAAGCCCTCTCCCAAGACGATGACTGACCCGGAGAGCGTGCGTGCGAAGGTCCGTGAGGCACAGAGCCAGGGGTATACCGTGTGTACCGAACAGCTGGAGAGCGGGAACGGCAGTATCGCGGTAGGCCTGCGCAATCATCTGGGAGAGATCATTGCGGGCATCAGCGTAGGCGGCCCCATTGAACACCTGACGGAGCCTTATATCAAAAAGACTCTGCCGCAGCTGCTGCGGGCAGCGGATGAGATCTCGGCTAAGCTGGCCTATAAGGCCCTTTGACCGCGATCAGCGGACCTGCGCGCTCCCACAGGAGCCGAGATATGCTTGCCGCGGATGATCATTTCAGTCCGAAACGAAAATTCTGACAGGCTCTCGCGCCCGTCTCCGTTTGGAGGCGGGCGCTTTTTGTGCCCTGAGGCGGCCGCCTGCGCCGCTTTTTCGGGCTTCGCCGCAGAAGGCCGGGCAGGGAATTTCATATTTCGGAATTCAAAATGCAAATATTGAAACTGATTTTTGCATACTGCACAAAAGGTAACTGACCAAATTAGACAAAAAATCGAAATACTGATTTTTCAAACATATTGTATTGACCAACACTGAAAAATGTGCTATCTATATGGCATAGATATTCAATTATTGAAATCGAATATCAAACACACATGAGGAGGAGAACCCATGAAAAAGGTAATTGCAATGTTGTTGGCTCTGGCCATGGTCCTGGCCCTGGCTGCCTGCGGCGGCGGGAAGAATCCCACCCCCTCCATTGAGCCCAAGCCCTCTGAATCCGACAGTCTCACCGATGTCGGCGATGTCGATCCCGACACCGGAGACGACGATCTCGATCTGGGCGGCTACACCGCCGACAAGCCCCTCACTATCAAGCTGGCCACTCCCCAGAGCAACGAGCGCAGCCACCTGAACGTGCTGGCCAATGCCTTTAAGGAGCGCGTGGAGGCATGGACGGACGGCGCCGTGATCGTGGACCTCTACATGGGCTCCATGGGCTCCGACCGTGAGATCGTGGACCAGGTCATCGCCGGCACCGTGGAGATGGGCGTGAACAACACCGCCATCATGGCCAACTATAACCGCCTGTTTGACGTGCTGGACCTGGCCTATCTTATCAAGGACTATGACGATGTGTACGACGTGATGGCCTCCGATGTGTGGGCCGAGATGCTGAGTGAGTTCTCCAGCACCGGCGCCAGCCTGCTGGCCCTGCAGTGCATTGGCTTCCGTACCGTCTGCACCACCGAGAAGGCCGGCGCTGTCCACAGCATGGCCGATATGGCCGGC
>CAKUHW010000220.1 GCA_934659415.1 uncultured Oscillospiraceae bacterium | reverse complement strand
TTCTCGGCCATCTGGCCGCGCTGGAGCGCCCCGCCCTGCTCGCCTTCGAGCCGGAGCAGCTCTCCCTTTTCGACGAGGAGGCCCGGGCATGAAGCTGCGGCCGGTCTGCTATGAATACGACGGCACCTTTGAGGGCTTCCTCACCTGCGTGTTTTTCAGCTATGCAGACCGGGAAGACCCGGTCTGCTTTCTCTCCCCGGAGGACGGCCGCACCACCCTGTGGCCCGCCCGGCGGGTGGACACCCAGCGGGACAAGGCCGGGCGGGTCTTCCGCTCCATCCGGCCGAAAATGGGCCGGGAGGCAGAGGAGCTGATCTGCCGGGCCTTTCTCACCTGCCTGCCGGACCGGGAGGTCCACCTCTGCCGCTTCCTGCGCTACGGCTACCGGCGCGGCGCGGCCGCCGTACACGATCTGGGGGATCCGCGGGTCCACATTCTGTGGAAAGCGGTCAGGCACCTGAACGAAGAGGCCCACCTGCTGACCGGCTTCACCCGGTTTTCCGATTTTGAAGGCGTGCTGATGGGCGAGATCGAGCCCAAAAACCGGGTGCTCCCCCTGCTCCGCCGGCATTTTGCCGGGCGCTACAACACCGAGCAGTTCCTGCTGTTCGACCGGGTCCACCGGGAGGCGCTGGTGCACCGCCCCGGAAGCTGGGCCATCGTACCGGTGGACGAGCTGACCCTGCCGCCGCCGGGGGCGGACGAGCTCCGCTACCGGCAGCTCTGGCGGCGTTTTTACGATACGGTAGCCATTGAGGGCCGGTACAACCCGAAGCTGCGCATGACGCATATGCCAAAGCGCTACTGGAACACCATGACCGAGTTTCAGACCGATGACGGCGGCCGCCGGAAGCTGCCGGAGGGCCGGGATTGAATATTTACTTTCTCCCTCCGCCGTGATAAAATGGGCACAGCAATGACCGGAAAGGGGCGAAACCGTGAAGAAATATCTGCCGTCCGTGCTGCTGTGGGCCGTGTTTGAGGCCGTGGCCGTAACATTGTGGCTGACGAAGGACAACCTGTTTTACCTGTTCAATTTCAGCTATATCGGGCTGTCGCTGGCGCTGGGCATGTTCCTCTTCGCCCGGAATTACCGGCACGCCCGCAGAGTGGTGCAGCTTCTGGTGGGGCTCTATATGCTGGTATATCTGGGGATCATCTGCCGGGAGAATATGCAGATCGAGGGGTTCTGGTACTATCTCTTCACCGGCGTGTTCGAGGCCGCTACCATCCACTACGCCGTGGCCAAGATCTTCGGCCCGCTGCTCTTCGGCAGGGGCTGGTGCGGCTATGCCTGCTGGACCGCCATGGTGCTGGATCTTCTGCCCTACAAGCACCCGCGGCAGCCCCGAAAGCCCTTCGGCTACCTTCGCTATGTGACCTTTGCCCTCTCTCTGCTCTTCGTCGCCGCCCTGTTCCTGTTCCGTGTCCAGCCTCTGGACCGGATCATGTTCTGGGCCTTTCTGGTGGGAAATCTGCTCTATTACGCATCCGGCATCCTGCTGGCCGTGCTCTGGAAGGACAACCGTGCCTTCTGCAAATACCTCTGCCCGGTCACGGTATTTCTCAAGCCCATGAGCTACTATTCGCTGCTGCGCATCAAATGTGACCACAGCAAGTGTGTCTCCTGCGGCAAGTGCCGGCAGGTCTGCCCCATGGAGGTGGATATGCTGGACGACTCCCGCAGGCGAAAAAACGGAACGGAGTGCATCCTGTGCATGGAGTGCGCCCGCAGCTGTCCGAAAAAGGCGCTGTGACCCGGGCACACCCCGCCGCCTCTCCCCCTGCCTCCATTCAATTCAGGCAAAAATACAGGGCGCCGCGGAAACGACCCGCGGCGCCCTGCCCTTCCCCTTACAGCCAGTCCTCGATCACATCTCTCAGATGCGCCGGAGACACCGCCTGGCGCACCACCAGTTCGCTGAGCGCGTCGATCTTTGAAACGCTGCAGGTGATATTCGGCACGGACGACTCTGCCGCGCCGTCCGTGTCCACCACCCGCAGACCATAGCTTTCACAGGAAAACGGTCCGACGTCCATCTCATCAATGAGAATGTAATACCGGAAGCTGCAGGTCGCACCCTGCCCGTTCCTCTGTTCAACACAGTTCAAATACAGTTCGCGCATAATTCCCTCTCTGCCTTTCTTCTGTTGTCTGTAACGGTCCGGACATACCCTCATAAGTCCGGCCTGTCCTTATCATAAAACACAGCCGGAGAACACGGCAAGACAAACCGTTCCCCTTCCTGCGACAGCTTTCGACAGCCCGTCTATATATACAGCAGTATTTTTGTGTCGACAACCATATATTGTATGTGTACCCGCTTCTGTTTAAAAATTTTTAAGCCCGGCGCACAATACACCCTGCTGGGCGTCCGAAGGGAACAAAAGCGGCCGTCCCGTTCAGAACGGAATAGTTTTCCTCCCTCCGGTCCACACTACCTCCAGACAATTCTTGCTGGAGGAGATATTATGTCGGATATGTTCTGTTTTCAGTGTCAGCAGACGGCAGGGGGCGTCGGCTGTGTCCGCACCGGCGTGTGCGGCAAGCAGCCGGATACCGCGGCGGCCCAGGATGAGCTGGTCTGCTCCCTCATCCGTCTGGCGCAGCTCTGTGAGAGCGCTGCGCAGCGCCCTCCCGAGGCGCTTCGGCTTCTGGTAGACGGTCTGTTCACCACCCTGACCAATGTCAATTTTGACCCGGACGCCATCGGCGCCTTTACCCGCCGGGTGGATGCGCTCAGCCGCCGGATCGGCGGCTCCGCCGGCCCGGCGGACCCCTCCTGGCTCTGGCGCGGCGAGACCGACGTGGTCTCCCTGCGCTCCACCCTGCTGTTCGGCCTGAAGGGCATGGCCGCCTACGCCCACCACGCGCTGAACCTCGGCTACGAGGACAGCGCGGTTAGCCGGTGGTTTTTCAAGGGACTGTCCGCCCTCGCCGGGGAACACACGGTGGAGGAATGGCTGGCGCTGATTCTGGAGT
>CAKUHW010000219.1 GCA_934659415.1 uncultured Oscillospiraceae bacterium | reverse complement strand
CCTTTGAGCGGGTGAACGGTGTCGCAGTCCCCTGGGAGGCTGCGCCCCGCCGGCCGGGGGATCTGCCCGCCTATTATGCCGATCCGTGCAAGGCGGAGCGGCTGCTGGGCTGGCGGGCGGAAAAGAGCCTGGAGGATATGTGCCGGGATGCCTGGCGCTGGGAGCGGAGCGACCTGCAAAACCAAACGGGGGTGCGGAAATGAGCAGACTGGAAGTGAAGACACCGGGCAAGGCCCAGGGTGTGGTGGAGCAGCTGTACCGAAACATGGAGCGGCGGATCGCCGCCAGCCCTCCGGGACTCTGTCCTGTGGATATGGCGCTGAATTTTCTGAACCACTGCCATGCGCAGAGCTGCGGTAAGTGCGTGCCCTGCCGGATCGGACTGGGGCAGCTGATCAATATGCTCCGGGAAGTGCTGGAGGGAGAACCGGAGCTGCGTATCCTGGCCCGGATCGAGCAGACTGCCCAGGTGATAGCCGACACGGCGGACTGCGCCATCGGCGTAGACGCGGCCCAGATGATCCTTGTGGGGCTGAAGGGCTTTCGGGAGGACTATGAAGAGCATATCCTGCACCATCGCTGCCTGGGCGGGCTGAAAAACCCGGTGCCCTGCGTGGCGCTCTGTCCGGCCGGGGTGGATGTGCCGGGATATGTGGGGCTTGTTAAGGAGGGCCGCTGCGCCGACGCCGTGCGCCTGATCCGCAAGGACAACCCCTTCCCCTCCGCCTGCGCCTATATCTGCGAGCACCCCTGTGAGGCCCGCTGCCGCCGGAATATGGTGGATGATGCGATCAATATCCGCGGCCTGAAGCGATACGCCGTGGATCATGCGGGCAATGTCCCCCAGCCTCTGTGCGCCAAGCCTACGGGAAAGACCGTGGCAGTGGTGGGCGGCGGCCCGGGCGGCCTGTCTGCGGCATACTATCTGGCGCTGATGGGCCATAAGGTCACTGTGTACGAGCGGCAGCAGCGGCTGGGCGGTATGCTGCGCTACGGGATTCCCAATTACCGGCTGCCGCGCAGCATTCTGGATGAGGAAGTGCGTTCGATCCTGTCCCTCGGCATCGAGGTGCATACGGGCGTCAACGTCGGCACGGACATCAGCTTTGATGAGCTGCAGCGGCAGTACGACTGCCTGTACATTTCCATCGGCGCGCATACAGATAAAAAGGTGGGCATAGAGGGCGAGGGCAGCAGGAACGTCATTTCCGCGGTCGAGTTGCTGCGCCGCATCGGCGACGATGAGCTGCCCGACTTTACCGGGAAGAATATCGTAGTCATCGGCGGCGGCAATGTGGCGATGGATGTAACGCGCTCCTCCATCCGCCTGGGGGCCGGGAAGGTGACGTGCGTCTACCGCCGCAGGCGGGAGGATATGACCGCCCTGTCCGAAGAGGTGGAGGGCGCCGTGGCCGAGGGGGCCGAGCTGCTCACGCTCCAGGCTCCGCTGCGTATCGAGGCGAACGAGGCCGGCGAAGTGACCGCGCTGTGGACGCAGCCCCAGGTCATCGGCGAGGTCGATGGACAGGGGAGACCGAGGCCCTTTGCCGCGGAAGTGCCCCAGCGCCGGGTCCCGGCGGATACGATCATTATGGCGGTGGGACAGGGCATTGAGACCCATGGCTTTGAGCAGACGGGAATCCGTATCCAGCGCGGCGGGACCCTTCTTGCAGACTCCAGCACCAAACTGCCAGATATGCAGGGGGTGTTTGCCGGCGGCGACTGTGTGACCGGGCCCGCCACCGTGATCCGCGCCATTGCCGCCGGAAAGGCCGCTGCTGCCAACATTGACGAGTATCTTGGCTTCCGCCACGAGATCGTGTCGGAGGTAAAGGTGCCGGACGCCGGCTTCAACCAGCTTCGCCCCAAGGGCAGGGTGAACTGCACGGAGCGGGAGGCATCTGAGCGCAAGTGCGACTTTCAGTGCAGCGAGTGCGGCCTGACAGAGGAGGAGGCGCTGCAGGAGGCGTCCCGCTGTCTGCGGTGCGACCATTTCGGCTATGGCAACTTCAAGGGAGGGAGAGTGGACAAATGGTAAGCATCAAGATCGACGGCCGGACCCTGATGGTGCCGGAGGAGAGTACGATTTTGGAGGCCGCCCAGTCAAACGGCATTCCCATTCCCCATCTCTGCTTTCTCAAGGGACTGAATGAGATCGCGGCCTGCCGGATGTGCATGGTGGAGGTGGAGGGGGCCGAGCGGCTCATTCCCGCCTGCAACAGCCGTGTGTCCGACGGGATGGTGATCCGCACGAACACCAACCGGGTCAGGCAGGCCAGAAAAACCAACCTGCGCCTGATTTTGTCCCAGCACGATTCCAACTGTACGGTCTGCGTGCGCAGCCAGAACTGCGCACTGCAGAAGCTTTCCCATGACCTGAATATCCACTTCCAGCCCTATGCCGTGCAGCCGGAGCGTTCCCGCGTGGATCTGGGGGCGCCAGTGGTCCGCGAGGCGAGCAAGTGCATCAAATGTATGCGCTGTGTCCAGGTGTGCGACAAGATCCAGAGCATGAATATCTGGGACGTGGCCGGCACCGGTGCGCGCACCACGGTGGATGTGTCCTACAACCGTGCGCTCAAATATACGGACTGCACCTATTGCGGACAGTGCGTGACCCACTGTCCGACGGGGGCGCTGACGGCCCGGGACGATACCAACCGGGCGCTTCGGGCGCTGGCCGATCCGGAACTGACAACTGTGGTGCAGGTGGCGCCGGCGGTCCGGGCCGCCTGGGCGGAGAGCTTCGGCCTGGACAGCCGCAGCGGGCGCATCGGCAGAATCGCGGCGGCACTGAAGCGAATCGGCTTCGACTATGTATTTGACACAAATTTTGCGGCGGATCTCACCATCATGGAGGAGGGAAGCGAGCTTCTGGAGCGGCTTGCCCACCGGAAGGAGCACCGCTGGCCCATGTTCACCTCCTGCTGCCCCGGGTGGGTGCGTTTTCTCAAATCCCAGTACCCGGATTGGGTGGACTGCCTGTCC
>CAKUHW010000218.1 GCA_934659415.1 uncultured Oscillospiraceae bacterium | reverse complement strand
ACCCGGGCAGGGGCCAGTACCAGTCGCCGCTGTTGTTGAGCGCCGCGATCTGCGCGGCATACTGCGCCTCTGCCTTTTTCAGATTTGCCTGGATCTGCTGCTCCTCCGCGGCCAGCTGGCGCGCCTTGGCAGCCAGCTCCGCCGCACTCTCGGCGATCTCGTCATACAGCTTCTGCGCATCCAGCTGCTGGGTCTCCAGCTCGGTTTTCTTCGTCTCCAGCGCGCTCTGGACCTCTGCCTGCTCCATCCGGTCCGTCTCCAGCTCCTGCCGGGCTTTGTCCAGCTCTGTCTGGGTGGCTTCCAGATTCTCAATGATCCGGTTGCTGTAATCCATAATATCCGAGATCAGCGTGGTGTAGTCCAGCAGCTGAGAAAAGCTGCTGGATTTGAAAATAATCGACAAATAGGACACCGAACCGGTCTCCTCCACCCAGCGGACATGGGCGCAGAACTGGGCATACTGTTCCGCCTGCTGCTCTTCCAGGGCAGTGATCTCCTCTTCCTTGTCCTGAATCGCCAGGTCATACTGGTCCAACAGGCGCTGACTGGTCAGGATCTCCTGCTCAGTGAGCATGATCTGCGTCTCGAACAGCTCCACCTGTTCCTCCGCCCTGGACATATCTCCCTTGGCTGCGTTGTATTGGCTTTGTATCTCCTTCTTCTGGGCAGAAATATCGGAGAGGGAGTTCTTGATCGCCTCAATGTCGCTCTTTGTGACCTCCGCCCCTGCCAGTGCGGACAGCGCCGGTACAAGCACGCTCAGAAGCATCACAACAGCAAGCACGACCACAACAATGCGTATGGTCTTCTTTTTCATAAAGCCCTCCTCACACCTTCAGGAAACGGCGAATGGCCAGCCCGGAGCCGCAGGCCCCGATGAGCGCTCCCCCTGTCAAAAACAGGGTCAGAACCTTAGGCCAGATTGCGGCAAACGGAATAACGGAAAACAGCGTGACGGCTCCGCCCTGCACCACAGCCCGGTACACTGCCGCATACACCGCCCACTGCAGCAGGAAGGCCACCAGGGCTCCGAACAGGCCGAGAAGCAGCCCTTCAATCACAAAAGGCCAGCGGACAAAGCTGTTCGTAGCGCCGCACATCTTCATAATGGCGATCTCCTCGCGGCGGGCAAACGTGGTGAGGCGAATGGTATTTGAAATGATAAAGAGCGATACCGCCACCAAGATCGCCACCAGAATCCACGCCAGGGCGGTAGCCACATTGCGCACGGTCACAAAGCCCTCGGCCAGCTTCCCCTCTGCGCGGATATTGGCCACACCCTCCAGACCGCTCACCGCATCCACTGTCTGGCTGAACTGGCTCAGATCAGTGACCTGAATGGCAAGCCGGTCCCGGAACACCTCATCCGGCAGCTCCGCGTAAAGCCCCTGGTCCTCTCTGCCCTCCAGGTATGCCGCCTTTGCCTCTTCCTTGGTATGGAAGGTCACCCGGGCCACATTGGGCAGCCGCTCCACCCGGGACATCAGGTTTTGAATCTGCGCGTCTGTATAGTCCTCCTCAATATAGGCCAGAAACTCGTTCTCGGCCTCCATCGTCCCCAGCATCTTGTTTGCGTTCAGGGCCACCAGAGAAAAGGATCCCATGATAAGCAGGCACGCCATGATCATGCACACCGCCGCAAAAGACATCAGTCCATGGGTAAAAATGCTGTGAAATCCCTCGTGGATAAAATAGCCCAGGTCAAATCGTCTTCTCATACCGGTAGTAGCCCCCCTCTGCGTCGCTGATCAGCCGGCCCTCCTTGATGGCTACCACCCGCTTGGAGAAGCGGTCCACAAGCTCCTTCTCATGGGTCACCACCAGCATCGTGGTGCCCATTGCATTGATCCGTTCCAGCAGCGTCATGATCTCCAGAGAACGCTGCGGGTCCAGATTTCCCGTGGGCTCATCGGCGATGATCATCTGCGGATTGTTCACCAGGGCGCGGGCGATCGCCACACGCTGCTGCTCACCTCCGCTCATCTCGTTGGGAAATACATCCCGTTTGTCCCCCAGACCCACCAGATCCAGTACATAAGGGATCCGCTTGCGCATTTCCCGGTTGCTGGCGCCCACTACGCGCATCGCAAACTCCAGATTTTCCCGGATCGTCTTCTTTTCGATCAG
This sequence comes from uncultured Oscillospiraceae bacterium, assembly GCA_934659415.1. Lineage (GTDB taxonomy): Bacteria > Bacillota > Clostridia > Oscillospirales > Oscillospiraceae > Enterenecus. The sequence goes on along the minus strand of CAKUHW010000218.1, from coordinate 862 downwards.
CCGGAAATCCTGAAAAACGACCCCAAGGGTCCGCCGCAGATACGGAATCTGCCACTGGCGGATATTGTTCAGATTATAGCCGTTGACCATCACCCTGCCGCCGCTGGAGCGCTCCTCCCCTGTCAGCAGTTTGATGATCGTGGATTTGCCGGAGCCGGAAGGGCCGACCAGAAAGACAAACTCCCCATCGTCGATCTGCAGGCTCATTCCGCGCAGAGCCTTAGTCCCATTGTCGTACTCCTTCTGCACATCGGTCAGTCTGATCATGGCCCGCATCTCCGTTGTAACTTTTTGTAACCATTCCACCGCAGCTACATTGCAATTATTATATGCGCTGCTTCGCGGTGTGTCAACCTATTTCCCCATCTCCCGTCTGTATTTGGCAAAATTTTATGTAAACGGGCTCTTCTGCCCGAGCGCAAAAAGTTACAAAAGGTAACAGCATAAAACAAAGCAGGACAGGCCGCAGTACAATGCGGCCTGTCCTGTGAAACTTTCTGACGGCTCAGGACTCCACGCCCCGGGAAACCAGATACTTCTTGACCATAAGCGCCACCTTGAAGGTGATCGCGTCGTCAAACTCCCGCAGGTCCAGCCCGGTAAGCTTCTTGATCTTCTCCAACCGGTATACCAGAGTGTTGCGGTGCACAAAGAGCTTTCTTGCGGTTTCGGACACGTTCAGGTTGTTTTCAAAGAACTTGTTGATGGTGAACAGCGTCTCCTGATCGAGGGCATCAATGGGGTTCTTCTTGAACACCTCCTGCAGGAACATCTCGCACAGGGTAGTGGGCAGCTGATAGATCAGGCGGCCGATGCCCAGATTCTCGTAGTTGATGACATACCGCTCGGTGTCAAAGACCTT
>CAKUHW010000217.1 GCA_934659415.1 uncultured Oscillospiraceae bacterium | reverse complement strand
GAAGAAGGGCGTCCTGAAGGCCCCCCTGCACTTCCAGTTCTGCATGGGCTGCGCCAACGGCATCCCCGGCTCCATGAAGAACCTGATCTTCATGAAGGAGACCATGGAGCAGCTGTGCCCCGGCTCCACCTGGAGCTGCTTCGGCGTGGGCCACTCCGCCATGGAGATGCTCTACGGCGCCGTCGCCCTGGGCGGCCACATCCGTGTGGGCATGGAGGACAACGTCATGTACGCCAAGGGCCAGCTGGTCGACAGCAACCGTCAGTTCGTTGAGCGCGCCGTGCGCGTGGTCAAGGAGTATGGCCGTCAGCCCGCCACTCCCGACGAGGCCCGCGAGATTCTCGGCCTGAAGAAGTAATTTTTCATGAGCTGGGGCGTCAACCTGATGTACTACCACTGCCCGAACTGCGGCAAGAAGTTTAAGTATGCCGAGGATCTGATCGCCTACTTCGGCGACCAGTTCGGGCTGTGCCCCGTCTGCGGCACACCGGGCGAGTTTGAGAAAAACGGCGCCCGCACCCTCGACGACACCGATTACGAGGAGATCGAGGACTGAAGTAAAATAGCCTGGGCCGCGCATCGCGCGGCCCAGGCTTCTTTTTGCCTCCGGGGCGGCCCGGGAGTTTATGGAGGGGGGGAACACAGGCCGGAGGGGGAGAAAGGTTTACTTTCTTCCGGCCAGAACGTCGTCCAGGGGCTTGCCCGCCGCCGCGCGGTACTTGTCGTCCGTGGCCTTCACGTGGGCGGGGCTGAACAGCAGGATCAGGATCAGGCACACCACGCCGATGCCCGCGCTGACGGCGAACACCATCTGGTAGCCCTTGGAGAAGAGGATGCTTGCGATCATCATGGGGCCTGCGGCCTGAAGGATATTGGCGATGGGGTTCACACAGGCGAACACATTGGCGAAATCCTCTCTGCGCCAGTACTGGGCGGCGGCGGACACGGTGAAGTTGGAAGCCGCCCCCTCAAAGATGGACAGGCAGACAAAGGAGGCCAGCAGCCAGCCCGCGCCGTGGATCGCGCCCAGAACGCCGCCCACGATCATTATGATGACAGAGATGATGATCGCGGTCCGGGTGCCCAGCTTGGTGTCCAGCACGCCCAGCAGCCAGCTGCCGAAGCAGGCCACCACGCAGGAGCCGGCCATGACCGTGGCAAAGGGCAGCTCTGCATAGGTGCCGAGGATGGCGCTGGTCTGGGTCATCATGCCCACCGAGCACATGAGCAGCGCCCCCATGGGCACCGTGACGAACCAGAAGTCACGGCTCTTCAGGGTGTTGCCAAGGGTCCAGACAGAGGTCTTTTTGTTCTCGATCTCCTGGGCCAGCATGGCCTGGGCGGCCTCGGGGGTGAAGGAGCGGTCGTTGTCCCGGTAAGCGCCGCACTGCTCGGGGTAGTCCTTGACGAAGATCAGGCCGATGAGCAGGCCGACCAGGGCAATGATAAAGAAGGGCAGGAAAGCGCCGAACACATCAGGGTATCCCTTGGAGAACACCCGGGCGGCAAACAGGCCGATCACGCCGTTGGTGATGGGAAAGGCAAAGGTAGCGATACCCATCACGGTACCCTTGCGGCGGGGGAACCAGTGCCCCACCAGAATGCCCAGGGCAAAGGTGGCGTACATGGTGACAAACAGGGTCTCCAGGAAGTAGCAGATCTGCCAGAGCACCGGCTGGCTCATGGGGATGAGCATGATGCCCAGGGCCAGCACCAGGGAGATCCCGCCGAAGGCGGCTCCCAGCGCCTTCACACTCTTCATCCGGCCGATGTAACGGCTGAGGACCAGCTGAACGACAATGCCCACAAAGGTGGCGATGGTATAGATGGTGGAGATCTTCTGCGCCCCGCCGTACAGATCGGCCAGGATGTTCATGGGGAAGTTAGTGAACACCGTGAAGGTAAAGAAGGCGATCGCCTGGTAAATGAGCAGCATCCACCCGCGGAAGCCAAAGTTCGCGCTCTTTTTCTGCATTGCTGATTTCTCCTCTCAAATTTTATGTCAGGTCAAACGGGCCGCGCCCCTCCACGCGGTCCGTGCGGGAGATCAAGCCGGGACCGGCGCGCGCTCAGTAGGCGCCATACTTTTCCACCGCCTCATACCAGGCGGCCAGGTTCTCACGCTTGCAGTTATCCAGGGAGATATCGTTGGACATGATGTAGCCGCCGCCGGGGGCGCACAGATCCAGCAGCCGCCGGGTCTCCGCTTCCACCTGTTTGGGGGTACCGCACAGCAGAGTGGTGGTGCTCATATTGCCGGCAACGCAGGCCACGCCCTCCAGCGCCCGCTTGGCCCGGGCCATGTCCATCTTTTCGAAGAGGTACACCACTTTGCCTCTTGGCACGTCCCGGATGCACTCCAGGCGGCTGGCATAGTTGCCCTCGCAGAACACATAGGGGGTGATGCCCGCCCCCACCAGCGCACAGATCATTTTGCGCAGGGAGGGCCAGTAGAACTGCTCGTAGTCCGCCGGAGACATAAATTCATCCATGCCCAGGTGGAGCGGGATGAACATGGTGTCCGCGCGGACCATCTTTGCCCGGGCGATGGCTCCGTTGATGAGCACATCGGTGAAGCGGTCCACCGCCTGGAGAAGCAGCTCCGGGTCGGAGCGCATATCCATCACCGTGTTCACCAGGCCGCGGATGTTGTCCGCAAAGGCATCGAAGGGCGCGCTGGTGATGGCGTGCCCCCAGATGGGGTAGCCCTGCCCGATCAGGTGCATGTTCACCGCCACGGAGGTCTCGATGTACTTCTGGGTCTCCCGGCCGGCCGCCAGCATGGCCTCCAGCGCCCCCGCCAGCGGCGGCGCCGCGAAGGCGGCAAAGCCCATGGCCGTAGCGCCGGACAGGCTGTAGGCATCCAGCAGCTTCAGCCCGCCCAGGGCCTCGTACTTCTCCGCCAGGACCTTGTGGAGCAGGAAGGCGGTGGGGTCCTGAAGAAAGGCATCGTAGTCATCATCCTCCAGGAAGGTGCGGTCCGCCACCTGAGAGGTGAAATTGTCGCCGAAGGC
>CAKUHW010000216.1 GCA_934659415.1 uncultured Oscillospiraceae bacterium | reverse complement strand
TGCCCTTCTTCCCCGCGGCGCTGCGCACCCGGGTCAGCTCGTCATAGCTGCGCTGAAAACGGTCCTCCTGCTGGATCACCCGGGGCAGCAGAAAGCGCTCGTTCCCCGGCAGCTCACCGCTCTCCCCCCCGGCGCTGTAGCGCAGCAGGGCCCGGCACAGGCGGCCGAACTCCGCGTCGTCCAGCTGGGCCATCTCCGCCAGATAGTCGTGGGGCAGAGCCGCGTAATTTCTTGCCATGTCTTCTTCCTCCTCTCAGTTCAGCCAGCACCGGTACAGCCACCGGACGTGCTCCACAAACTCCTCCAGCACCCCCGGCTCATAGCGCTCCAGATAGGCCAGCAGCTCCCCGCTGTGCTCCCCGGCAAACTCCAGGCGGGCCTCGCGGGTGTCGGGGTTGTCCGCCGGTTCGCCGGGCCCGCTCCGCCAGTCGGCCACAGGCCTCCCCCCCTTCCTCAAATCCGTTAAAAGTGGGATTGTGCTTGACAGCGGCCCCTCCGTCCGCTACTATATAGGTTGGCGGCGTGTGCACACGCCCGGGGAGACCCTGGGTCCGCAGTGGATCGCTGTCAGGATGAGAATATCTCAAAAAAGTAAGATTGTCAAGGCCAATGCTCGTATTTTAATTAGATTTTCCCTATTGTACAAACAGGAGGTCTTTCTTTTGTTCGATTTTGAGCGTTTTGAGGCCCTGCGGAAAGAGAAGGGCATTACGAAAAAGTCCATTGCGGACCGGCTGGACCGCAAGCCCTCCCTCTGCCAGGACTGGAAACAGGGGAAGTCCACCCCCAATCCCGCCCAGCTGGCCGTGGTGGCGGACATTCTGGGCACGACGACCGCCTATCTCACCGGGGAGAGCGACCAAAAAGAAAGGCCCACCGCCGGGACCGGCGATGGGCTAAGTACGGTCAAGCGCGAGCTTCTGGAGATCGCGGAGACACTTCCGGATGAGAAGGTGGAGCAGCTACTCCGGCTTGTAAAAGCCGCGCTTGAGCTATGATCTTTTCGGCCTGGCTGTCACTCAGGCGCAGAATGCAGGATCTTAGCTCAGCTCTCTTGTCCATGTTCTGCCTCCTTTGGCGGATTTGCGGTCAGCAGCGTCCCTGTCGCTCTCTATAATAGTACGCACGTTCTATTTAGTCAATGGATAAATTGGAAAAATTTTTACCGGGACCGCAGCCGGTCCCGGAGGGGGGTAGGGACATGGCGGTGGAACTGATCTTTTCCGCCCCCGGCCGGGTAGAGCTGGGAGGCAACCATACGGACCATCAGCACGGGTGCGTGCTGGCGGCGGCGGTAGATCTGGAGTGCCGGGCGGCAGTGCGCCCCAACGGAGACGGGGTGATCCGCCTGCGCTCCGAGGGATATGCCCCGGCGGAGGTGGCCCTGGACGCGCTGGACCCCAGGCCGGAGGAGCGGGGGACCACCGCCGCGCTGGTGCGGGGCATGGCGGCGGCCTTTGCCCGGCGGGGGTGCGCCCCGGCGGGGTTTGACGCGGCGGTGTCCTCTCAGGTGCGGCCCGGGTCCGGGCTGTCCAGCTCCGCCGCCTTCGAGATCCTGCTGGGCCGCATCCTCAACGCCCTGTCCGCCGCCGGCCGTTTCTCTCCGGAGGAGCTGGCGGCCATGGGGCAGTGGGCGGAGAACGTCTATTTCGGCAAGCCCTGCGGACTGATGGACCAGATGGCCTCCAGCGTGGGCGGGCTGGTATACATGGACTTCGCCCGGCCGGAGCGGCCGCTGGTGCGCTCCCTGCGCTGCGGCGGGGACAGCTGGGGCCACGCGGTGTACACCGTGGACTGCGGGGCGGACCACGCGGGGCTGACGGAGGAGTATGCCGCCATTCCGGCGGAGCTTGGGGCGGTGAGCCGTCTGCTGGGGGCGCAGGTGCTGCGGCAGGTGGACGAGGACGCCTTTTACGCGGACCTGCCCCGGCTGCGCGCGGCGGCGGGTGACCGGGCAGTGCTGCGGGCCATCCATGTGTTTGGGGAGAACCGGCGGGTGCAGGAGGAGGCGGCCGCCCTGGAGCAGGGCCGCTTTGCCGATTTTCTGGCCCTGGTGAACGCCTCGGGGGACTCCTCCTGGGAGTATCTGCAGAACGTGACCCCCGCCGGGGACCCCCGGCGGCAGGCCATGGCTCTCACCCTGGCCCTGTGCCGCAGACAGCTGGGGGGCCGGGGGGCGGCGCGGGTCCACGGCGGCGGCTTCGGCGGCACCGTCCTGGCCCTGGTGCCCCTGGAGCTGGAGGCGTCCTTCCGCGTCGGGCTGGAGTCCGCCCTGGGGCCGGGGTGCTGCACCCGGCTGAAAATCAGGGGAATCTGAACTGACCTTTGAAAGGAGGGCCCTGCCCTATGCCGCTGCTGCTTCATATCTGCTGCGCCCCCTGCTCCGTGGCCTGCATCAGGCTGCTGCGGGAGGAGGGCACGGAGCCGGTGGGCTACTGGTACAACCCCAACATCCACCCCTATCTGGAATACAAGGCCCGGCGGGACACCCTGCGGCAGTACGCCGGGGACATCGGCCTGGACCTGCGGGAGCACGAGGAGTACGGCCTGCGGCCCTTTACCGCCGCCGTGGCCGACGACCCGGAGCACCGGTGCGGCTACTGCTACACCTGCCGTCTGGAGGACACCGCCCGCTACGCCGCGGCCAACGGCTTCACCCACTTTTCCACCACCCTGCTCATCTCCCCCTATCAGGACCGGGAGCTGATCTGCGCCGTGGGGGCGCAGATGGGGGCGCGCTGGGGGGTGGAGTTTGTCCCCTATGACTTCCGGCCGCGCTTCCGCGCCGGGCAGGAGGAGGCCCGGGCCCTGGGGCTGTATATGCAGCGGTACTGCGGCTGTATCTACAGCGAGGAGGAGCGCTTCTCCAACCGCCGGAAGAAGGAGCTGCACCGGCTCCACCGGCAGCAGAATCAGGAATAGAGTGAAGGGCGCCCCGCAGCTGTGAAGTGACCCCGAAAAGTTAGACAAATATTTATAGAGAAAATTGTTCAAGCAGCTGAAAGGGCTTGTTGTCTGT
>CAKUHW010000215.1 GCA_934659415.1 uncultured Oscillospiraceae bacterium | reverse complement strand
GTGCATTCGCATGCTGACGTTCCTGCCAATAGAGGAAATCGAGGAGATGGATCACTGGGAGGGCAGCCAGCTCAACCGGGCGAAGGAGATTCTGGCCTGGGAGCTCACAAAAATGGTGCACGGCGAGGAGGAGGCGGAGAAGGCCCAGTCCGCCGCAAAGGCGCTGTTTTCCTCCGGCGGCGATAAGAGCAGCATGCCTACAACAGAGCTGACGGAGGATGATTTTGCGGCCGGAAAGATCGGTGTGCTGGCGCTTCTGGTCAAGTGCGGCCTGGCGGCCTCCAACGGCGAGGCGCGCAGACTGATTCAGCAGGGCGGCGTGGCCATTGAGGAGTCCAAGCTGGAGGACCCGGCGGCACAGCTGGAGCAGGGCATATTTACCGGCGACGGCGTTGTGATCCGGAAGGGCAAAAAGGTATTTCACCGCGCCAGACTGGCGTGATCCAAACCGAAGCAGGCGCGCCGCGGGGCATGGCTCCCGCGGCGCGCCCACTTTTTATTTTGACTGTAACTCAGTGCGCTCCGGAGGTCTGCTCCGGATGAAATTCCGCCTTGGCGTATTTGCACCAGGCAGTCAGCGGACACATACCGCACCTGGCCTGCCGTGCCGTGCAGACTGCGCGGCCATGGAGGACCAGCCGGTGGCAGAAATCATTTGACTCCTCCGGCGGCAGCACGGCCCGCAGCTGAGCTTCCACTTTTGCGGGGTCCTTTGTGCCGTCCGTAAGGCCCAGCCGGCCGGAAATGCGGATGCAGTGCGTATCTGCCACAACTACACCGGGGGTGTGATAGACATCGCCCAGAATGAGATTGGCCGTCTTACGGCCGACACCGGGCAGCTTCAGCAGCGCCTCCATGGTGTCCGGGACCCTGCCGCCGTGTTTCAACAGGAGCATCTGGGCGCACAGCACGATATCGCGGCTCTTGGCGCGGAAAAAGCCGCAGGAGTGGACGTATTCGCCCACCTCTTCCGGCGAAGCCTGCGCAAAGGCCTCCAGTGTGGGAAAACGTCGGCACAGGGCGGGCATGACCTGGTTGACCCGCTCGTCGGTGCACTGGGCAGCCAGCCGGACGGCGAACAGAAGCTCGTAGTCCTTGCGGTACGGAAGGGAACAGAGCGCATCCGGGTAGGCCGCCTTCAGCGCCTCCACGATCGCTTTGGCATCGGTCTGTTTTGACATAGAAAAAACCACCTCGGCAGAATGATACCACAAACGGCGAAAAAAGGCGAGGTGTTTTTGATGTAGTGACAATTGTATTTCTTTCGCGCGCTTGTTATAATTTAAATCAGAACAGAGGAAAGGCGGCTGGAGCAAATGATACTGGAAGAGATGGACTTTCTGTCGCAGATGGACCCCGAGGTGGGGATGGCGATTCGACGGGAATATGAGCGGCAGCAGCGGAATATAGAGCTGATCGCGTCTGAGAACATTGCGTCGGAGGCCGTGCTGGCTGCCGCTGGCAGCGTGCTCACCAACAAGTATGCGGAGGGCTATCCCGGCAAGCGCTATTACGGCGGATGCCAATGTGTGGATGAAGCGGAGCGCCTGGCTATCCGGCGCGCCTGTGCGCTTTTCGGCGCGGGCTTTGCAAATGTGCAGCCCCATTCCGGTGCGCAGGCCAACTATGCGGTATATATGGCGCTGTGCCAGCCGGGAGATACGGTGCTTGGCATGGACCTGGACCACGGCGGCCATCTGACCCACGGCAGCCCGGTAAATTACTCGGGAAAATATTTTCACATCGTATCCTACGGCGTAAATGAGGAGACCGGACGGATCGACTATGACGAGGTGGAGCGCCTTGCCAGGGAGTGCCGCCCGAGGATGATCGTGGCAGGGGCCTCCGCCTATCCGCGGATCATTGATTTTGCCCGTTTTCGCGCCATCGCGGATGAGGTGGGAGCTTATCTTTGGGTGGATATGGCGCATATTGCGGGTCTGGTGGCTGCGGGGCTGCACCCTTCTCCGGTGCCGTATGCCCATGTGGTCTCTTCCACTACCCACAAGACACTCAGAGGGCCAAGGGGCGGACTGCTGCTTACAAACGAGGAGGAGATCGCCAAAAAGCTCGATTCCGCTATTTTCCCGGGCTCTCAGGGCGGGCCGCTGATGCATGTGATCGCGGCCAAGGCGGTTGCATTTGGGGAGGCGCTTAAGCCCGGGTTTAAAGTGTATCAGCAGCAGGTGGTGGAGAATGCGGCCGCACTGGCCCAGGGGCTGACAAAGCGGGGAATGAAGCTGGTGAGCGGCGGAACAGACAACCACCTGGCGCTGATCGACCTGCGGGATATGGACGGCCTGACCGGCAAGGAGCTGGAGCGCCGGCTTGACGAGGTGAACATTACGGCGAATAAGAACAAAGTGCCCGGAGATCCCCGCTCTCCATTCCAGACAAGCGGATTGCGCGTGGGAAGTCCCGCGGTCACCAGCAGGGGCTTCTGCCCGGCGGACATGGATAAGGTGGCGGAGTTCATTGTGCGTACGGCTACCGACCATACCGCAAGCGCGCAGGCGGTCCGTGCGGCGGTGGGCGAGCTTACCGAACGCTATCCGATCTACCGGTGAGTGACTTTTTCGGCGCGTCTGAGTGGAGTGCTCGGGCGCGCCGCTGCGCTGTATGTACTACTTGCACGAACGCCTGTTCTGTGATAAACTAAGAGCAGTCCATATAGATGGGAGCTGACTGCGTTGTATCAGCCATTGGCCGACCGAATCCGTCCCCAGACACTGGATGAGGTCGTGGGGCAGAGACATATTTTGGGGCCCGACGGGCTTCTGCGCCGCATCATAGACAGCGGCAGGATACCGAACATGGTGTTTTATGGTCCGTCCGGGACAGGAAAGACCACCGTTGCAAACATCATCGCCCGCCAGTCCGGGCGGACCCTCCGCAGGCTGAACGCCACGACCGCGTCTCTTTCGGACATCCGGGACGTGATGGACGAGGTCGGTACCCTCACGGCGCCCAATGGTATCCTGCTGTATCTGGATGAGATACAGTACTTTAACAAGAAGCAGCAGCAGTCTCTGC
>CAKUHW010000214.1 GCA_934659415.1 uncultured Oscillospiraceae bacterium | reverse complement strand
GGGGATGACAGTGTGCGAGATGTGCTCCGCCGCCCTGCTGACGCTGCTGCTGCGCCGGCGCTGGCGGCATACCGCCGGTCCCCGTCAGAGCGGCCCGGGATATCCGCAGCTGCTGCGCATCGCCCTGCCGGTAGGTCTCACAGCCCTGCTGGGCAACCTGCTCAGCGCCGCCAACGCAGTGCTTATTCCCGCCGGGCTCACCGCCGGCGGCATGGCGGCAGAGCAGGCCATGTCGGCCTTCGGCGTGCTGTGCGGCATGACCATGCCCATGCTGGCCGTACCGACGGCGGCGGTGGGGGCCCTCTGCCTGACGCTGGTCCCCTCCCTGGCCCGGCGGGCCGCCCTGGGCGACCTCCCCTCCGCCGGCCGGCTCCTGGACCGGGCCCTGGGGGCTTCCTCCGTGCTGCTTGCCCCCGCCATGGCCCTGCTGGCCGTGCTCGGCCCGGTCATCGGCAGGGCGGTATACCGGGAGGGGAGCGCGGGGGCATGGATGCCCGCCCTGGCGGCGGGCACTCTGCTGGGCTGCTGGCAGTCCATTCTCTCCGGAGCGCTCAACGCCCTGGGGCAGCCCCGCCGGGCCGCCTTCGCCGCCCTGGCTGCCGACGCGCTCCAGCTGGCCTTTACCGCCCTGACCGTGCGGCGCTGGGGACTGGGCGGATATGTGGCGGGCTTTGTGCTCTCCTCCCTGCTGGGCGCAGCCCTGGCCCTGGCCGCTGTGCTGCGGCGCACCGGCCTGACCACCCGGTGGTACCACTGGTTTCTGCGCCCGGTACTGGCGGCGGCCCTGGCCGGGCTGTGCTGTGCGCTCCTGCTTTCCCTGCTGGAGCGCTCCGGCTCCGGCGCTCTCCGGGGCGGCCTCATCTCGGGCGGGCTGGGCGTGATCGTGTATGCCGCCGCGCTGCTGGCCCAGGGCACGTCTCCCGGAGACTACCTGCCGGCGCTCCGGCGGAGGGGCCGCCCATGAGCGGACGCAGAGCGCATATCCTGATCTCTCTCCCGGCGGAAGGAGCCGCCGCCTACCCTGCCGCCGTGACCGCCGCGGGGGGCGAGGCCACGGCCCTGTACTGCCCCCGCGGGGACGTCTGCTGCGACGGACTTCTTCTGGCCGGAGGCGGCGACCCGGATCCCGCCCTGTATGGGCGGCGGTGCGCGGGCAGCGCGCCGCCGGACCGGGCCAGGGACCGGGCGGAGCTGGCCCTGCTGGATGCCTTTGCCGCGGCGGGAAAGCCGGTGCTGGGCGTCTGCCGGGGGCTCCAGCTCATCAACATATGGGCCGGCGGCACGCTTCTGCAGGATCTGGGCGCAAGAAACGGGGCGCACCGCTGGGCGGGGGCGGACCGGGCCCATCCGGTCCATACGGCGGAGGACTCCCTGCTCCGGCGGCTGTACGGCGTCCATTTTTGGGTCAACAGCGCCCATCACCAGGCGCTGGAGCTGCCCGGAGCAGGGCTTCGGGTGACCGCCCGCGCGCCGGACGGCGTGGTCGAAGCCATCGCGCACAGCACGCTGCCCCTGTGGGCCGTACAGTTCCACCCGGAGCGGATGCGCCCCGCCCTGGGCTGGCCGGGGGCCGCGGACGGGACCGCCCTGCTGCGGTATTTTGTCCGCCGGTGCGCCGGCGCTTGTATTTCGGAAGAAAACGGAGTATGCTGAATAGGCCCGGCTGCCCCGGGCATTCAACGCTGTAAAAACCGGAGGTAAACCGATGCAAGCTTCAGTCAACGGCAGCGGCCTGAAGCGGGCCGCCCTGCTCAACGATCTCTCCTGCTTCGGAGCGTGCTCTCTCACCGTCGCCGCCCCCATTCTGTCCGCCATGGGGGTGGAGGCGGTCCCTCTGCCCACGGTGCTGCTCTCCGCCCACACGGGGGTGGAGGGGGGCCGGGTCCTGCGGGACCTGACGGAGGAGATGGAGCAGACCATGGCGGACTGGCAGGCCATGGGCCTGCGCTTTGACTGCATCTGTACCGGGTTTTTCGCCTCGGCACGGCAGCTGGACCTGGCCGGGCAGTTTATCCGGGACTTCTCCGCACCGGACACCCTGGTGCTGGTGGACCCCGTGCTGGGAGACAACGGCCGCCGCTTCCCCTGTTTTGATGACGCCTATCAGGCCGCCCTGCGCCGCCTGTGCGCCCTGGCCGACGTGATCACCCCCAACCGCACGGAGGCCGCGCTGCTCGCCGGGCTGTCCGCGGACGCCCCGGCGGAGGCCCTGCTGGAGGCCCTGCCCTGTGAAAACGCGGTGATCACCGGGGTGTGCTCCGGCGGTGCCATCGGCTACCGGGCCCGGCTGGGCAGCCGTACCCTCGCCCTGGATACTCCCCTGCTCCCCGCCGCCCTGAAGGGCACCGGGGACGTGTTTGCCGCCGCCTTCTGCGGCGCGCTGCTGGAGGGCTCCGGCTGGGAGCAGGCACTGGAACGGGGGGCGGATTTCTGCCTCCGCTGCGCCCAGGCCACCCTGGACCGTCTGCCCGCCCACTGGTACGGCCTGGCCTTTGAGGACGTACTGGCCGCCGAAAGGCTCAGGCCCCTCCCCTGACGGGCCATGCCCGCCGGGGAAGCCTCTCCTTTGTCCTCTTATCCCCCCGTATTTCTTGACTGCGCCCCCGTTTTTGCGGTATACTAAGCTGATACCATCGATCAGCAAGGGCAGGTGCAAGCATGGCTAAAGCAACCACAAAAAAAATCTACGGCAACGACTCCATCTCCGCCTTGAAAGGTCCCGACCGGGTACGCAAACGCCCAGGGGTCATCTTCGGCTCCGACGGGCTGGAGGGCTGTGAGCATGCCGTGTTCGAAATTCTCTCCAACGCCATCGACGAGGCACGGGAGGGGCACGGCGACCAGATCATCGTCACCCGGTACGAAGATCACTCCATCGAAGTGGAGGACTTCGGCCGAGGCTGCCCCGTGGACTGGAACGAGGCGGAGGGGCGCTACAACTGGGAGCTGGTGTTCTGCGAGCTGTACGCCGGCGGCAAGTACAAAAACGGCGAGGGGGACAACTACGAGTACTCCCTGGGTCTCAACGGTCTGGGCTCCTG
>CAKUHW010000213.1 GCA_934659415.1 uncultured Oscillospiraceae bacterium | reverse complement strand
CAGTGGAGGAGAGCGGCGAGACAGACGGGCTTCTGATTTTGCTGAACACCATGGGCGGCGACATTGAGGCGGGGCTTGCCATTGCGGAGATGATCGCCGGGATGCGCAAGCCTACCGTGTCCCTGGTGCTGGGCGGCGGACACTCCATCGGGGTACCCTTGGCTGTGGCGGCAATGGCTTCGTTTATTGTGCCGTCCGGAGCCATGACCATTCACCCGGTGCGTCTCAACGGGCTGGTGATCGGGGTCAGCCAGACGTTCCGCTATTTTGAGCGCATCCAGGACAGAATCTGCGACTTTGTCACGCGGCACAGTGCAGTCAGCAGGGAAAAATTTGAGGCACTGATGCTCAACACCCAGGAGATGACCACAGACATGGGCAGTGTGCTCTATGGAGAACAGGCGGTGGAACTGGGCCTGATCGACCGGCTGGGCAGCCTTGGCGATGCACTGGACTGCCTGCACCGGCAGATGCGGGAGTATGCCGGCAGTACGCGCCCTGATGATTGAGTGCGCATCGGTGCGGTCAAATTTCTGAAGATATTTCGACAGCATTCAGCCGGGCGCGGGGCCGTTTAGCCCCGCGCCCGACTTTTGTACTGTAATGGCAGGAAAATTTAACCATCCGACCATGTTCGCGCAAATTCATCCCGCTTCCTGTGATACAGTGGGCGCCGGATAAATGGGGATCCCCTGTGGGACCTGGAGAGGAGCGAGATGTGTGGAAAGACGAGGCTTGCTTCGCGGTGCGGCGGTAAGGCTTCTGGCAGCCTTGGGCGCGGCCGTCCTGTGCCTGAGCGCAATACCGGCGGAGGCTGCGGTCGGCGGACAGGTGGCGGATGCGGGTGGGACGCGTGAGGCTGCGGAAGACGGCGTGACAGTGGGAAAGACCATCGCGGCGACAGAGCTGGAAAACGTGTTTGATATCACCCTTACGGTGGAGACCGGTTCTGATATTTCTGTTACCTACCGGGACCCGGATATGGCTGTGGTCATTGTAATGGATATCTCCAACACCATGAAATACGCATTTGACGGTACTTCCCGCTATCTGGCGGCGATCGGAGCGGCCGGGCGGTTTTTGGAACGCTTTGCAGCCGAGACCGGCAGCGCCAGCCGTGTGGGTCTGGTGGCTTTTAATACGCACGCACATGAGATCTTTTCGCTGCAGTCCTGCGGGGGCGATGCGGAGCGGCTGAAGCACCGGATGGAGGATGACACCTGGAGCATTATCGGCGGCGACGACTATAAGACCGATCCGGAGCGGTATACAAATATGGAGGCAGGGCTGCGCATGGCGGGAGACATGCTGCGGGAGGTCCCCAATCGCAGCAAGTTCATTGTGCTGCTCAGCGACGGCTTCCCCACTACGTATCTCCGCGGTGAGTATACCGGCTATGAGCCGAAGAGCACGGGCGGCACGCCGGGGGCGGACGGCGTGTTTTATGACAGCGTGCGCGGTCTGTACTGCCTCTACGGCAGCAGCTACAGCGATAAGGCAGCCATACGGGCGAGAGAAGAAGCCGAACGGCTGAAGTCGGAGGGAATCACGCTGTTTTCCATTGGCGTTGCCATCGGAGACCAGACGGTGCGGGGGTTTGTGGAGCAGACGGCGGGGCAGAACTATTCTGTGGTGGACCGGACCGGGGAGTCCTATGAGATCGGCGGAGCGGATGATCCGGACGCCTATCGGGCGTGGCTTCGCAGCGGAATCGGATCCGGATATTATTACGACAGCGGCGACCAGGCGGGGCTTGTGACGGCCTACGATGAGATATTTGCCCGCATCAAGGAGACTGTAGCCCGGGAGACCGCCGCGGTTTGGGTGACGGAGGATCCGCTTCCTGCCATGCAGGCGGCGGCCTATGCGGAGTTTGTGGGGCTTTTTGCACAGGACGGCAGTCTGACCGGAGCGGAGCTGACCGGGGCAGGGGAACCGGGAGCGGAAAACTCGGCGGCCTATGACGCACAGCGCTGTACGATCCGCTGGGACCTGAAAAACTCCGGCTATACGGAGACCGGAGACGGGGAGGTGAGGCGCTATGCTTACCGGCTGTGCTATCGGGTCAGACTGAAGAATGAGGCGGCAGGCTTCTCCGAGACGGCAGTCTATCCTACGAACGATACGACGACGCTCACATACCGGTGTGCCATGACCAGAGACGGACAGACGGTGATCGGGGAAGACCGGACCATCGACTTTCCGATTCCGGCGGTCGTTGGCTATCTGACGCGCTTGAGCTTTCGGAAGGTAGATCAATATGGCCGGGCACTGTCCGGGGCAAAATTTGCATTGACACACAGGGCAGACTGCTCGGCCTGCCGCGGAGACGGAAGCCGGGTGCCTCTGCAGGTTTATCAGGCGCAGTCAGATATGGCCGGTACCGTCTGCTTTTCTGCCATACCGTCCGGACATCTCTACATGCTGGAGGAGACCGACGCCCCGCCGGGCTGCAGACCGGCCGATGAACAGTGGTATGTGACTGCGGCCTACGGCAGTCTGACGGTCACGCCGACTGGAGGGGAAAGCGCAGCATGGGATCTGGAGTCGAATCCGGCAGTAGTAAATCAGGCGCTGCCGACGCTGCCGGAGACAGGCGGGACGGGAGATGGGATCTTCTTCCTCTTAGGGGGAGGCCTGTGTATCTCAGCTGCGGCGGCGATCGTGTTTCTGCGGCGTGAGAGGCCGTGAGCGTGTGCGGATGGAAGGAGGGGTGGCGAAAGCGCTGCAAAACACTGAAAATATCGTCCCATACATGGAAAAGGAGAATGAACCGTGAAACGATTGAAAAAACTTTCTATGCTGCTGGCAGCCCTGCTGCTTGTCACAGCCGGAACGCTGCCGGCACTGGCCGCGTCGGGGGCTGGCAGCATCACCGTGGACAACGCCATTGACGGGAAGACCTATACGATCTACCGGCTGCTGGATCTGAGCGATCACAATGATGATTTCAGCGGTGTCCACTATCAGGTAAGCGCGAAGTGGGCGGCTTTTTTTGCCGCAGGAGCTGCCGGTGCGGACTATGTGGAGATCGATGGTCAGGGC
>CAKUHW010000212.1 GCA_934659415.1 uncultured Oscillospiraceae bacterium | reverse complement strand
GCCCAGTAGTAGTCCAGCCCGATCTCCCCGATGGCCACCACCCTGGGGTCCGCCGCCCAGGCGCGCAGCTGCGCCAGGCTGCCCGGGGTGTAGGGGGCGCAGCTCTCCGGATGCCAGCCCACAGCGGCGTAGACGTGGGGATAGCGGCGGGCCAGGGCCACGGCGGCGGCAGAGCTCTCCAGGTCGCATCCCGGATCCACCACCAGGGACACGCCCCGGCCGGGAAGGGCGGCCAGCAGGGCGTCCCGGTCGGGGTCGAACTGCGGTGCGTCGTAATGGGCGTGGGTATCAAAAAGTTCCATCAGCACAGCTTGGATCCGGCGGGGATGGCGTCGTCCACCATGAGGAGGGTCAGCTTCTCCTCCCCCTTCTCCTTCCGCTCGGCGGACAGGAGCATCCCGCAGCTCTCCAGCCCCATCATTTTCCGGGGCGGCAGGTTCACGATGGCCACCAGGCTCTTGCCGATGAGCTGCTCCGGCTCGTAGAACTTGTGGATGCCGGAGAGGATCTGGCGGTCGGTGCCGGTGCCGTCGTCCAGGGTGAAGCGCAGGAGCTTGTCGCTCTTCTTCACCGCCTGGCAGTCCTTCACCTTCACCACCCGCAGGTCGGAGCGGCAGAAGGTGTCGAAATCCACACACTCCGCCGCCAGGGGCTCCAGCTCCACATCGGGCAGGGCGGCGCGGCGGGCCTCGGCCTCGGCGGCCTCCAGCTCGGCCATGGCCTTCTCCCCGTCGATGCGGGGGAAGAGGTTCTCCCCCTTGGCCACGGCGGCCCCCTCCGGCAGCAGGCCGAAGGAAGCTGCGCTCTCCCAGGTGCGCGCCGCCTCCGGCGCGCCGATCTGGGCGAAGAGCTTTTCCATGCTGTCCGGCATAAAGGGGGTGAGCAGCACGCCGCAGATGCGGGCGGTCTCCAGCAGATTGTAGAGCACATGGGCCAGCCGGGCGCCGTTGGCCTGCATATCCTTGGCCAGCACCCAGGGGGCGCACTCGTCGATATATTTGTTGGCCCGCTGAATCACCTTAAACACCTCATCCAGGGCCTTGTGGGGGGCGTAGGCATCCATGTGGAGCTGATAGCGCTCCCGCAGGCCGGCGGCCATGGTGCGAAGCTCTGTGTCAAAGGGCTGGGGGGCGGCCCAGGCGGAGCAGCCGGCGGGCAGAGCGCCGCCGAAGTACTTGCCCGCCATGGCGGTGGTGCGGCTGAGCAGGTTGCCCAGGTCGTTGGCCAGGTCCACGTTGATGGTCTGGATGAGCAGCTCGTTGGAGAAGTTGCCGTCGGAGCCGAAGGGGAAGGTGCGCATGAGGAAGAAGCGCAGGGCGTCCACGCCGAACTTCTCCGCCAGCAGATAGGGGTCCACCACGTTGCCCTTGGACTTGGACATCTTGCCGCCGTCCAGCAGCAGCCAGCCGTGGCCGAACACCTTTCTGGGCAGCGGCAGGCCCAGGCTCATGAGCATGGCAGGCCAGATGATGGAGTGGAAGCGGACGATCTCCTTGCCCACGATGTGCACATCGGCAGGCCAGTATTTGTCCAGGTCGTGGTGCTCCTCATTCTCAAAGCCAAGGGCGGTCATGTAATTGAACAGCGCGTCGATCCACACATACACCACGTGGCCGGGGTCAAAGTCCACGGGCACGCCCCAGGTAAAGGACGTGCGGGATACGCACAGGTCCTCCAAACCGGGCTTGATGAAGTTGTTCACCATCTCGTTCACCCGGGAGCGGGGCTCCAGAAAATCGGTGTTCTCCAGCAGGTCCTGCACCCGGTCGGCGTACTTGCTCAGGCGGAAGAAGTAGGCCTCCTCCTCGGCGTCCTGCACCTCGCGGCCGCAGTCGGGGCACTTGCCGTCCACCAGCTGGCTCTCGGTCCAGAAGGACTCACAGGGCTTGCAGTACTTGCCCTTGTAGGTGCCCTTGTAGATGTCCCCGTTGTCGTACATGCGCCTGAAGATGCGCTGGATGGCCGCCACATGGTAGTCGTCCGTGGTGCGGATGAACCGGTCGTTGGAGATGTTCATCAGCTTCCACAGGTCCTTGACGCCCCGAGGGCCCTCTACGATGGTGTCCACGAACTCCTTGGGGGTCACCCCCGCGGCCCGGGCCTTGTCCTCGATTTTCTGGCCGTGCTCATCCGTACCGGTGAGGAACATCACGTCATAGCCCTGCAGGCGCTTGTAGCGGGCAATGGAATCGGTGGCCACGGTGCAGTAGGTGTGGCCGATGTGCAGCTTGTCGCTGGGATAGTAGATAGGCGTGGTGATATAAAATTTCTCTTTCTCGCACTTCTCACACATGGGGCTCTTCCTCCACTTCTTCTTCCCGGGGCGGCTGGGCCGGAGCCTCGGGGGGATGGTTCAGATTGCGGGGCAGGCGGTACAGCACCGTCAGCGCGGCGATGGCCTGGCAGGCCAGCAGCAGCAGACTGCCCGCCTCGTCACAGCCCACCAGGGCCGCGGCGGAGAGCACCACCGTCATGCCGGCCAGCCACAGCAGCCTGTACGGCCGGGGGGCGCCGCAGGTCATGCCGCCCCAGTCCAGGAAAAACAGCAGCCCGGCCAGGGCCGCCAGCAGCAGGGGAACATAGTCCCAGCGCACAGGGTCGGCGGCGTGGCTGCGGTAGGTATCCATCATCCACACGCACCCGCACACCGCCGCCATCAACGGTGCTCCGCCGCAGCGCTGGCTCCGCAGGCTCCGGCGGCCGGCGGTGAGCAGGGCGGCAAAGGTGCCCACGGCGCACAGGCTGCAGGCCAGGCACAGCAGGCCGCTGTTGGCCTTCACCGCCGTGTTCCCCAGGGACGCCCGCGCCCGCCGCCAGGCGCTGAACAGGGACAGGCCCTGCCGCAGCAGGACCCCGCCCGCGGCCAGAGCCAGAAAGGCGGCCAGCACCAGGCCCGCCAGGGCCAGCCGGTCCCCGGGGGCATACAGGGCCCGCTCCCAGCTGTCCTTCAGGGCGGGGTCGGCGCTCTGCCGCCGGGCCAGCAGGGCCAGCACCGCGCCGCTCAGCAGCAGCACGGCGGCAAAAGCCAGACTGGACACAGCCAGGGGCCGGGCCAGGCC
>CAKUHW010000211.1 GCA_934659415.1 uncultured Oscillospiraceae bacterium | reverse complement strand
TTGCTGGCCGGGGGGATTGTTACCGGGGCAAAGGCGGGCAGCCATGGTGACAACCCCTCAGTCACCTGCGGTGACAGTTCTCCCAGAGGGAGAGCCAAGTAGGGCAAGGGCTCTGCCCTTGCCGCTTACTTCCCCGCGATGGACAGCCCCTCCACCAGCACGCTGGGGGAGGCGAAGGCGGTGGCGCCGAAGGCGGCGGGGAGGGTCACCTTGTCGCTGAGGGCGGCCACGTTTTTCAACAGGACGTAGAAGTTGCCCGCCACGGTGAAGGACTTCACATACTCGTCGGTCTTTTTGCCGTCCCGGATGAGGAAGCCGCCGCTCTGGAGGGAGAAGTCGCCGGACACGGCGTCCGCCCCGGCGTGCAGCCCGGTGACCGAGGTGATATACACCCCGTTCCCCGCCCGGGCGAACAGCTCCTCCTCGCTGCACTGGCCGGGGGCCAGGTACAGGGTGAAGGGGCTCACGTTCACCGAGCCGGTGTACCCGGCCTTGGAGGCGTTGCCCGTGGAGTCCCGGCCGGCCACGGCGGCGGTCTTCATGTTGTAGAGCAGGGTCTTGAGCACGCCGTTTTCGATGAGGTTCTTCCTATGGGTGGGATAGCCCTCGGCATCGAAGTTGATGGCGTTGGGGTTCTCGGGATAGAAGGGGTCGTCCACCAGGGTGACGCAGGGGGCGGCGATGACCTCCCCCTCCCGGCCGTCCAGCCGGGACAGGCCCTTCTGGGTGTTCTCGGAGGAGAAGATGTCGGAGTACACCGCCAGCAGGTCGGCCATGGCGTCGGGGGAGAAGACCACGGGGCACTGGGCGGTATCGGGCACGCCGCCGCCCAGCTTGCGCTTGGCCTTGGTCACCGCCTTGGCGGCGATCTCATCCAGCTTCAGCTCCGCCAGGGGGGCAAAGCGGAAATCGTACTCGTTGGACAGCTCCTGCCCGTCGCTCACCACGGCCACGGCGATCACGCCCACCTGGTCGTTGGCGTGGTAGAGGTCCAGTCCCTTGGAGTTGTAGATGGCCAGCTCGCTGTGCACGCTCATGCCCTGGCTCTGGGTGCCGTCCACCACGGCGCTGTCCGCGGCGTACATCTTGTCCTGCAGGGCCAGGGTGGCGGAGATGAGCTCCTCCGTGGCGGGCAGGGGCACGCTTTTGCGCTCCATGGTCTCGTACTCCATGCCGCCCGGGCAGAGGAACACCGGCTCGTCCGCCTCCAGCACGGCGGCATTGGCGGCGGCGCGCTCCACGATGGCGGCGGCCTCTTCTCCGGTGAGAGCCTGGGTAGAGGCGTAGCCCATGCGGCCGTTCACGATGCACCGGAAGCACACGCCCCCCTCCAGACCGGAGGAGAACTCGGTCACCTCATGCTGGAACACGCCGATCTCGGTGCTGGAGCCGGAGGTGTAGTACAGCTCATACTCGGTCAGACCCAGGGCCTCGGCCCGGGCGACGACCGCCTGCTTGAAAGACTGATAATCCATAGTATAAAACCTCCTTAGCGTCCGCCCACGGTGATGTGGGACACCCGGATCAGCGGCTGGCCCACGGTGGTGGGGATGGAGCCGCTGGAGGAGCCGCACATGCCGGTGCCCAGTTCCAGTCCGGTGCCCACCATGTCGATGTCCATAATGATGTCGGAGCCCTTGCCCACCAGACTGGCGCCCCGGACAGGCTCGCAGATCTTGCCGTTTCGCACCAGATAGCCCTCGTTCACGGCGAAGTTGAACTCGCCGGTGGTGGGGTTCACGCTGCCGCCGCCCATGTCCTTGGCGTACAGGCCGTACTCCATGGAGGCGATGATGTCGTCGTTGCTGTCGGTGCCCTCGGCGATATAGGTGTTGCTCATGCGGGAGGTGGGGGTGTAGGCGTAGCTCTGGCGGCGGGAGCTGCCGGTGGAGGCCATGCCCATGCGCCGGCCATTGAATTTGTCGATCATATAGGTCTTCAGCACGCCCTTTTCAATGAGCACCTTGCGCTGGGCGGGGGTGCCCTCATCGTCGATGTTGATGGAGCCCCAGGCGTTGGGAATGGTGGCGTCGTCAATGGCGGTGACCTTTTCGTTGGCGATCTGCTGCCCCAGCTTGCCCACGAACTGGGAGTTGCCGTAGGCCACGGCGCTGGCCTCCAGGGAGTGGCCGCAGGCCTCGTGGAAGATGACGCCGCCGAAGCCGTTGCCGATGGCCACGGGCATCACCCCGGCGGGGCAGTAGCCCGCCCCGGCCATGACCACCGCCTGCCGGGCGGAGCGCAGACCTACCTCCTTGGGGTCGATCTCCTCGAACATCTCCATGCCCATGCGCCGGCCGGGGGCAAAGTAGCCGGTCTGGCTCTCGCCGTTCCGCTCGGCCACGGTGGAAATGGCGATGCGGGTGCGGACCTGGCGGTCCTGGGCGTACACCCCTTCGCTGTTGGCGATGAGGATGTTGTGATCCACATCCAGCAGGCTGCCGGTCACCTGGCGGATGCAGTCGTCATAGTTCCGGGCGGCGAAATAGCCCTCCTTCAGCACGGCGATCTTCTCCGCGTTGGACACCCCGGAGGACACCACCCTGATGGGATGGGCGTCGCCGTACAGGCGCTCGTTCAGGCAGATGTCCAGCTCCGCCTTGCCCTGGCCCAGGGCCTCGGCCGCCTGCCGGGCGCAGCAGAGCAGGCCGGCCTCGCTGGTGTCGGTGGTGGTGGCCATCACGGCCCGCAGCCCCTTGTACACCCGTACGGCGGCGCCGGCGATCACGCTGTCCAGAATGTTGTTGACCTTGCTGTCCAGCATGGACACGGTGTGCTGCTTGGTATGCTCGGCGAACAGCTCCGCGTAATCCGCGCCGGTGGCGGACGCCGCCTGGAGCACCCGCTGGCAGATCTCTTTTGCGATCATGGGTCTCATCGTTCCTTTCTTGCCGGCGGGTCGCGCCGGAAAATCATAGGTGCATAATATCATGCAATACCTCATCTGTCAAGGTATCGGTGTGCACCAAGTCTCAGCAAAGTGTGAGTTAAACTGATTTTACTACCGAACGGGGGAGAATGCAACCGGATTTTGCGCCGACGATGCACAAGGGGGCATGGG
>CAKUHW010000210.1 GCA_934659415.1 uncultured Oscillospiraceae bacterium | reverse complement strand
GGTCCTCACCGCCGACCGGTACTGGCCCTTCCCCACCTACGGCAAGCTGCTCTTCGGCGTCCGGTAAGATCACATATGCAAAAGCGACCCCGGGGGCCATGCGGCCCCCGGGGTCTTTTACGCAGCCGATTCTCGCGCCGCCGGCTCAGGCGCTCTTCTGCGTCCGGGCCAGGATATCCTTGCGGCGCCGGGGCATCCATTCCTTTTCCTGTGCGGGCGTGCACAGGGACACTACGATCATGATCAGGAAGGTGACAATGAGAATGCAGGCGCTCATATCAATGGACAGCGGCCAGGTCCAAAGACCCGTGTAGGTAAAGATGCGCAGGCCGAAAATCAGGATCAGCCCCGCCCACATACTGGCCAGCGCCCCCTGCTTGGTTGCTCTGCGCCAGCGCAGGCCGAGGGTCAGCGCCGGGGTAAAGACAGCTGCGAAAGCGCCCCAGGCGGCGTTGCCGATGAACCAGACCGTATCGGGCGGGTTCAGGGCGACGACGCCGCTGACCACGGCGGCGACCAGGGTCACGATGGTAGCCACGCGCATGCCGCGCTTGCCGGACATGTCCTTATGGAGCATATTGGTGCACAGGTCGTTGGTAACCGTACTGGAGACCGTGATAAGCAGTGCGGCGGAGGTGGACATGATGGCCGACAGCGTACCGGCGATCAGAAGACCGCCAATGTAAGGATTGGCGAATATCTCCACAAACTTGGGAATGACCGTGTCCACGGAGGTAAGGGCCGCGATCTGGCCCGCCTCGATCTTAATACGCATGACCCAGGCGGCAAAGGGGTTCAGGATGGTAAAGCAGTAGGAGGTCACGCCCAGGAACAGAGCAGCGCCCAGCAGCTTGGAGTTCTTCAGCGAGAAGAACTTGGTCGCCATGGCGGGCTGGCCCACCATACCTACGGCATAGATGATGATAAAGCCGATGAACTTGGAGAGGGGATACCTGTCGCTGACCAGGCGCACCATATTGGGGTCGATCCTGGTGATATTCTCATTGATATTGGTCAGGCCGCCGCCCACATGCAGAGCCAGGAAGAACATGTACAGCACGGCCAGCATGGCGATGAACAGCTGCACCGTGGCCACGATGGTGGAGCTCTTGTTCCCGCCCAGGGCGCTGTAAACCGCCACCACTACCAGGCCCAGAATCACGCCCCACTTGTAGTCCACGCCCAGCAGGCTCTGGAACAGGTTGCCGATAGAGGTCCACTGGACGATGCAGTAGAAGGTACTCACCACCAGCAGGGTGATCACGCACACCAGACGCAGCTTGGTGGACTTATAGATGGAGACCAGCAGATCGGTCAGGGTGATGGAGTTATACCGCTCGCCCAGGTAACGCATGGGTTTGCCCAGCAGCAGGTTGCACAGGATGATACCCAGCACGCCGCCGATCATACAGGTGCACACCATCTGGGCGTAGCCGGCCGTGTAGCAGGTACCGGGCGCGCCCAGGAACACCATACCGCTCTGAGAGGTCGCTACCAGGGAAAAGGCAATGACGATGGGCGGGAGAGAGCGCTGTGAAACAAAGTAGTCGCCCATGCTCTGGTTTTTCTGCCGGCGGTTGATGACCCAGCCGATGACGATGACAGCCACCAGGTAGGCAATGACCACCGACCACATCTGAATATTGTTCATAGTCTGTTTTCCTCCCTTTTCTCAGTGCTTCAGAAGGTCCAGTACCAGTTGTCCTCGCCGTACTTCTCCTCCATCTCTTTCCCCTCGTAGTTCCCCCGCAGGGCAACGATCAGGGTGACGAGGATGGCGGCGATGGGCGCGACAAAGGTCCAGAAAAAGGTCCAGAACGGAAGTCCGAAGATCATAGAAAGTCCTCCCTCTTACAGAAACTGATAGGATTTTTTATAGTTTTCCGCAAAACCGCGGGCGCGGTACAGCCAGGAGCCGTGGCCGCCGGTGTCTCCATCGTTGGCGCACACCACCACCTCGTCCGTACCGGGGCGCAGCGCAGGATGGGTGGAGATGATCATGTGCCCCGCCTCCCGGCCGGGCATCAGGATCTGCCCGATGGGATAGCCCAGATAGTTGAACACCATGCAGCGGCCGCTCTCGGCAACCGCTACATACAGGTTGTCGTCGTCATCGATACAGCAGGAATCCGGGCCGTTGCAGCCGGTGAAGCGGTAGGGCACATGGGCGCCGTAGGGCGGCACCGTGACCCGGCCGCGCAGCTTGATGCGGTCCAGCTGATTATTATTGGTCTCCGTGACCCACAGCACCGCCTCGTCCTTGGACAGGGCAATGCCGTTGGCGCCGGCCAGGTTCCCGGCGATCTGGGTGATCTCCCCTTCCGGAGAGACATAATAGGCGCCGCCGATGGGCTTGAAGCTGTAGCCGCGAAAGTCGGTAAAGTAGTAGCCGCCCTCCCGGGTGAACACCAGGTCGTCGATCACGTAGCCCTTGTCGGGGCCCACCTCGTACCGGAAGTCGGAGCCGTCCGGGTTGATGCTGAATATGCCGCCGTTGTCCACAAAGTTCCCCAGAAACGCCACATACAGGCGGCCGTTGCGATGGATCTTGATGGCCGCCGGCTTCAGCCCCTCCGCCACATAGATGTCGCGCAGGGTCATGGTGGCGACCTCCAGCTTCATGATATGGCCGCCGAACACCTCCAGGAAGTAGAGGTCGCCGCTGCGGTCAAAGCAGAGACCCTCCAGCTGCTTACGCTCATCAGAGACCTTGAACCAGGGAACGGCCGTCACGGTCTGCAGGGCTGCCTCACCCGGCGTCATGGGTACATAAGGGCTCTGGGCGGTGTAGCTGAGCTTGGGAAGATAGGTCGTATCCATTTTTCATTTCACTCCTGTCAGATCAAATGGCCTGCGCGCTCAGATCTCCATCTCCAGCAGCGCAGAGCTGAGGGCCTTTCCGTGCTTGTCCATGGCAAGGCTGCGCAGTACGCCGCCGCCCAGCGCCTTCTCCATCACAAAGTTCAGCGCACAGATCCCGTCCACCTCATAACGGGTCACCCGGCCGTGGCAGACGTCGGCAAAGTATTCCTTCACGACCTCCGCTGTCACCTTTTCCTTGAGCATC
>CAKUHW010000209.1 GCA_934659415.1 uncultured Oscillospiraceae bacterium | reverse complement strand
TGAGGATGGGGCGGACCCGGACCCCGGCTCCCAGAGCATGGCGGCCCCGGCCGGCGAGGCGCCGGAGTATACCAAACTGTACCCGGATCTGTACGCGGAGCCGGCGAACTACGGCGCGGTGGATGTGGAAAACAGCGCCTACCTCACCTTTGACGACGGGCCGTCCGCGCGCACCGACGAGATTCTCGCCATCCTGGCGCAGTACAACATCAAGGCGACCTTCTTTGTGGTGGGCACATCCAGCGAAGAGGGGCTGCAGCGGATGCGGAATATCGTGGAAGCGGGGCATACCCTGGCCATTCACAGCTATACCCACGATTATCAGAAGATCTACGCCTCGGTGGAGGCCTATCTGGAGGATTTCAACCAGATGTACTGTCAGATCGTGGAGGCCACCGGGGTGAAGCCGCAGATCTTCCGCTTTCCCGGGGGCAGCATCAACAGCTACAACGGCACGATCTACATGGACATCATCGCGGAGATGACCCGGCGCGGCTTCGTCTACTTCGACTGGAATGCGGCCAACGGCGATGCCGTTTCCCGGCAGATCCTCCCTGCGTCCACACTGGTCGAAAATGCGCTGGCCAGCACGGGCACCCGGCGGCGGGCGGTCATCCTGATGCACGACAGCGCCAGCAAGACCACCACCGTGGAGGCGTTGCCGGCCATCATCGAGGGCTACCTGGAGGCGGGCTTCACCTTCTCTGCGCTGACAGCGGAGACAAAAGCGGTCATCTTTGGCTATCGAAGCTGAGTTTTTAAGGAGGCAGTACAGTGAAAAAGCGTATTTTCAGTATCCTGCTGGCCCTGTGCCTGGCGGCGTCTCTGCTGCCCGGCAGCGCCTTTGCGGCCGGCACCGTTTCGGCCATCGACACCTGCAGACTGGAACTGGATGAGAGCAGAACGCCGACGCTGAAGCCCAATGCCAGCGCCAAGTACGACCTGACGTCTGTGACCTATGACACGCCGGGCCCTGTGGCGGAGAACACCTGGGTAAAGGTCACCGCGACCTATACGGCTGCGGCAGGCTACACCTTTGCGGACACGCTCAAGGTGCGCTGCCGCTCAGACTGCGTGGGCGTGCTGGTGCGCAGCGACAGCACCAGCGCAGTGGTGTGCTACTATTCCTGGTCCGCGGAGGAGGACCCTGCCGTTACCCAGGAGATGAAGGACTATCTGAAGGCCCACGCCAGCGATACCGCAAACGGCAGGACCTACGTGGCCACGGGAGCGCGGTTTGATCCTATCGCCGACGCCTATCCCAATATCACCGGATATCACATCGGCCGGGCGTACAAGTACCCCGTGGCCAAGCGTACCTACAGCGTGGGGGACCTGCCCGAGACGGTGAAGATCTATGACCTCCATGCCGAGCAGCTCTTCAGCTCCGGTGTGACAGGCCAGTGGTATCTGGTGTGCTACGGCGGAAACAAGCTGGGCTTTGTCCCCGCGGCGTGCGTTACGGTCGATGGCGAGGGCGGCAGCTCCAGCGAGGACGGTGAGAGCGTCTCCGACTACTGGGCGGACGCGCCTGGGGTGTGGAAGGCCAGCCCCTACAAGTTTGAGGGCGGCACCGGGACCAGAGAGGACCCCTATCTGGTGGCCACTGCGGAGCAGCTCAACGCCATCCGCCGGGGACTTGACAAGCACTATAAGCTGGTGGCCGACATCGACCTGTCCAAGTGGGGCAACTGGACCCCCATCGGCGGGAACCCCGCCTATGAGTACAACGGCCGGGACTGCTCCCGCTTCACCGGCACTCTTGACGGCAACGGCCATGTGATCTCCGGCATGACCATCGTGGACCACAGGGCGAACATCTACAAGGAAAGCCACAATGTCCTCCGGTGCTACGGCCTGTTCAACAATGCCTGGAATGCCGACTTCAGCAATCCGCCCTGGCCCAACAAGCTGTACTACAATGAGGAGTATAACAACGTCTGGGACCTGGGCATCGTGAACTACACCATCGATCTGCAGTACACCGACCTGAAGGCGGAGGGCATGTGCCTGTACATCGGGGCTCTGGCGGCCTTCATGGCCAACTCCCGTATCTCCAACTGCTACACCTCCGGCGGGACCATCCGTGTCCAGACCGGGAGCGATCCGCAGATCTACATCGGCGGCCTGGTGTCCAATCTGGGCAACTCCGTCATGGTCGACTGCTATAACGCCTCCTCCATCACCTACAACAGCAGCGACCCTGCCGGAATGAAGGCGGCCCATGTTGTGCGGGTGGGCGGCATGGCAGAGTGCATTACCTACTGCTGGTTCCAGCGGTGCTTCAATACCGGAGACATCACTCTGTCCTACGCCGGAGAGCTTGCCACCGACTCCATGGCCTGCGGGATCGCCGCCTATATGGACATCGGAGACCTGCCGGGCATCTACAACACCACGGTGGAGGCGTCCAGCTATCTCAAGGACTGCTACAACACCGGCGCGATAACAGCCAATGTGGCCTGCGGCCTGATGGGCGAGGTGAAGTCCGACTTCTACATGGACAACTGCTACAGCGTGGGCAAGCTGAAGGTGGACTCCATGGCCGGGCAGGGCGGGACCTTCAAGACCGACAACGATATTCCAAGCTTCAGCGTGGGCTATAATCTCAAGGCGACCCACCGTATCAACAACGGTGTGAGCGCCGTTTCGGGCGCGGCCTGGCAGTACTCCTCCAAGCTGGGACGCAAGGTGCTCAAGTCTCACCCGGAGGACGCGCTGAACCTCACCAAGCCCGCCGCCGCCACCGTGGGCGGTTTCCGGGATGTGCTGAGCACCAACTACTTTGCCGACCCGGTGCTGTGGGCGGTGAAGAATGCGGTCACCAACGGCACGAGCTCCTCCACCTTCAGCCCCGCAGACGGCTGTACCCGCGGCCAGATCCTCACCTTTATCTGGCGCTCCATGGGCAAGCCGGAGCCGACGGTGCAAAACCCCTTCACCGACCTGACCAATCCAAAGGCCTACTACTACAAGCCCGCCCTCTGGGCCTATGAGATGGGGATGCTCAGCGGCGGCGTCTTTGCGGAGGCCACTCCGTGCACCCGGGGCGATGCGGTGACTTACCTCTGGA
>CAKUHW010000208.1 GCA_934659415.1 uncultured Oscillospiraceae bacterium | reverse complement strand
GAATTGGACCGGCTGGAGCAGGCGGCAAAAAGCAGCGGCGGCACCGCCCGCTATGGAGAGACCCTGGAGCACGGTCTGGACCGGCTGCTGGACCAGGGCCGGCAGGGGGCGGGCGGCGCACTGCGCGGCGCGGTGCGCTCCGGTGTGCTGCTGACCGTCATCCTGCTCCTGTGCGGCCTGTCGGAAAATCTGCATGCTGGGTCGGGCGGAGACCGGCTCCAGGCGGTGACGCTGGCCGGGGCGCTGGCCATCGGGCTTGTGGCCGCGGGAGATATCAACACCATGCTGGGACTTGGGAGAACTGCGATCGAGCGGATATCTTCCTTTTCCACGGTGCTTTTGCCCGTGGTCACCGCGGTGACTGCCGCTACGGGCGCCATTACAGGCGGCGCGGTACGGCAAACGGCGGCGGTCATGTTTTCGGGGCTGTTGGTACGTCTGATCGAAGGTGTGCTGATTCCGCTGCTCTACGGATACCTGGCGGTGTCGGTCGCCCAGGCAGCCCTGAACAGCGACGGCCTGGGACGAATCGCCGCGCTGCTGAAATGGGCGGCGACGACGCTGCTCACGGCGGTGATGCTGGCCTTTGTGGGGTATTTGTCTGTAAGCGGCGTGATCGCCGGCACTGCGGACGCGGCGGCGGTGAAAGCTGCCAAGTTTGCCATATCGGGTGCGATCCCTGTTGTAGGCGGCATTCTTTCCGATGCGGCGGATACGGTACTGGCTTCCGCAGGGATTCTGAAGGGGACCGTGGGCGTATTTGGAATGATGACAGTGCTGAGCATCTGCCTGCTGCCGCTGCTCAGACTGACGGTGCACTATCTGGTCTATAAGCTGGTGTCCGCCGTGTCGGGCGCCATCGCGCCGCCGGGCATTTCAGCGCTGGTGGACCGGCTGGGCAGTGCCTTTGCGCTGATGATGGGGATGACGGGGGCCTCCTGCCTTCTGTTGCTGGTGGCGCTGGTGTCGGCTGTGACGGCGGTGAGCGTATGACGGAATTTTTGCGAAGCTGGCTGCTGGGAATCGTCTGTGCGGCTTTCCTGGGCGCACTGGCGGAAAGCCTGACCCCGGAGGGCCGAATGAGAAAGATCTGCAGGCTGGCGGGAGGTCTGGTGCTGGTCCTGGCGGCGCTGGGGCCGGTGGCCAGGCTGGATCTGCAGGATACGGCGCTGATGACAATGCAGCAGGATCCGCAGGCGCACAGCGCGGCAGACAGTCTGGAGGACACGAACATTTTCCTTCAGGAGCGCATCATAGCGGAAAAGACGGCGGCATATATTGTGGACAAAGCGGAGGGATTGGGTATGACCTGCGAAGCGGCCGTGACTGTAACGGCGGATGAAAGGGGCGCGCTGCTGCCGACAGGTGCGGTGCTCAAGGGTGCGTGGACAGCGGAGCAGCAGCTGCGGCTGGCAGAGATTCTGACGCAGGAGCTGGGACTGATGCCGGAGCAGGTGTCCTACGAAAGGGCGGAGCCATGAAGAATAAGCTGACTGCGGAAAACCTGAAAGCCTGCCTTGGGAAATATAAGTTCGCCCTGATCATTCTGGCGGCGGGCGCTGTACTCCTGCTTCTTCCGACCGGCGAACGGACGGCGCAGGGCCGTACAGAGAGCGCAGGGGACAGCGGCGCGGAGAGCTTTTCCGTGGAGGCGCTGGAAGAAAAGCTCAGCGAGGTGCTCTCCCGGGTGGACGGGGCCGGAAAGGTGGCTGTGGTGCTGACTGTGCGCAGCGGAATGGAGCGCGTTCTGGCGACGGACCGCACCGCATCCCGCAGCGGAGAGGAGGCGCAGAGCAGCTCCAAAACGGTGACCCTGACAACGGATGCGGGGGAGGAGGCCGTGCTGCTGATGCAGAACTACCCGGTCTTTCAGGGGGCGCTCGTGGTATGCCCCGGCGGGAACGACCCTCAGGTCAGACTGCAGCTGACGCAGGCGCTGTCTGTACTTACCGGTCTGGGAGCAGACCGTATCACGATATGCAGCGGTTCCTGAAAACTATGGTAAAATGGAGGTCAAAGCAGATGAAAGTGTGGAAACGCAATGCGGTGGTGGTGGCTATCGTCATTTTTGTCGGGGCGGCAGTCTATCTGAACTGGTCCTATAACCGTCAATCCGCGGGGGAGGACGGAGAGAACAACAACTCCGGCAAGCTTCTGGGCCAGAGTACGCTGGTCAGCGGGACAGAGGAAGGGGGCGCTGACGGCGAGACAGAGCAGGGGCAGCAGGAGGTAAAAAGCCTTACAGGCTACTTTGCCTCCGCCCGGCTGAACCGTCAGCAGGCGAGAGACAGCGCCCTGGAGCTGCTGCAGAAAGCGGCTGCGGACGAAAAGGCGGACCAGGCTGTGGTGGATGCGGCGAACGCCTCCATTCAAGCCATGGCGGAGTGCACCATGTCGGAGGCGCAGGTGGAAAATCTGGTCACCGCAAAGGGATACGGCGACTGCGTGTGTTTTATCGGGGATGACAGCGCCAGCGTGGTGGTCTCCGCCACAGAGAGCGGCCTGGGAGAGACGGATATTGCGAAGATCATGGATATCGTGTGTGAGGAGACCGGACTGACGGCCTCCCGGATCAAGGTCATAGAGGCTGAGCCGTAAAAAAACGGGATTGAATTTATGCTGGGAAAGTGGTATAATACCCTCGATTTTCAATCGAAAGGGGCGGAATACCCGTGTCTGAGAATAAAGAGTACATTTCCCGGCAGGAGGAATTGGGCAGCGTCAATATCTCGGAGGAGGTGCTGTCTGCCATCGCCGGGGCTGCGGCCCTGGAGGTGGACGGCGTGGGCGCGCTGAGCTCCGGGCTCAGCAGTGACATGGCCGCAAAGGCAGGCCGCAAGGCGCTGTCGAAGGGCGTACACCTGCATGTGGAACAGGATGAGGTCACGGTGAGCATCGCCGTTCTGGTCCGCTATGGCCACGTTGTGCCGGAGGTGGCCCGCGCCGTGCAGGATGCGGTGAAGAGCGCGCTGGAGAACACCAGCGGGATGCGGGTAGCGGGTGTCCATGTGGCCGTGACCGGCGTTTCCTTTTCGAAATAGCGTGCGGCCTCCGGAAGAAAATGTAGGTTTGTCAA
>CAKUHW010000207.1 GCA_934659415.1 uncultured Oscillospiraceae bacterium | reverse complement strand
GGCCACCTGAGAGCAGATCTCCTCCACCACGGCCATCTCATGGGTGATGACCACCACAGTGATGCCGAGACGGCGGTTGATATCCTTGATGAGCCGCAGGATATCCCGGGTAGTTTTGGGGTCCAGGGCGGAGGTAGCCTCATCGCAGAGCAGGATCTTGGGATCAGAGGCCAAGGCCCGGGCAATGGCGACGCGCTGCTTCTGCCCGCCGGAGAGCTGGGCGGGATAGGCCTCCGCCTTATCCGGCAGTCCCACGACCTCCAGCAGCTCCCGGGCGCGCTTTTTCGCCTGAGCAGCAGGTATGCCGGCGATCTCCATGGGGAAGGTGATGTTTTTCAGGCAGGTGCGCTGCATCAGCAGATTGAATTGCTGAAAGATCATGCTGATGGAGCGCCGCTGCGCACTCAGCTTCTTGGGGCTCAGGCTGCACAGGTCGGCTCCGTCAATGAGCACCTGCCCCTCGGTGGGGCGCTCCAGCAGATTGATGCACCGCACCAGGGTGGATTTTCCCGCGCCGCTCATGCCGACGATGCCGAACACGCAGCCGTCCGGCACTGTAAGCGTGATGTCCTTCAGTGCAGCAAAGGGACCGTCCGCAGTGGGGAAAACCTTTGAGATGTGTTTCAATTCGATCATAGAGACCTCCGTCAGGGCAGCAAAAAACGCCCCTGACCTGTATGCAGTCAAGGACGAGAGCAATCATGCTTCGTGGTACCACCTTGCTTCACCCGGACCTCGCGGCCAGGGCCTTACAGAGTATCAGATACTCCAGCGCTGTGACGGGCACACCCGGCACGGCCTGAAGGGAACGCCTTGTCCCAATTCGGCCGCGCGGCTCCGAGACCATGTTCCGCACAGCCTTCCGCGCCCGTTTTCAGCTGCCCGGGCTCTCTGTGGCGTACCTCTGTGCGTACTCTTCTCTTCATCGCTTTTCTGGTATTATAGTTTGGCGCCGGGCAGTTTGTCAACTGGAGAAGCGCATAAAAATGCGCCGGCCGCTCTCGGGCAAGGTGCCCATAAATAATAAAGCGCGGACCGGGCATACTCCGGACAGACGAACAGAGGGCGGTGATGGTTTGCGGCGGTGGGTGCGAAATGCCGGGCGCGGAGTGCTGGCGCTGATGCTGTGTGCCGGGGCAGTACTGCCCTGGGCGGCCTGCGCGCTGTCGCGCGCGCCGGACAAAAAGGCTGTGGAGCCGGCCATGGGCGGGGTGGACGGTCCCTGCGTTGCGCTGACCTTTGACGACGGCCCCCGCAGTGCGACCACGCCCCTGCTGCTGGACGGCCTGGCCCGGCGGGGGGTACACGCGACCTTTTTCGTGGTGGGTACCAATGTGGACGGCTGTGAGGAGCTGCTGCAGCGCATGGCGGGCGAGGGCCACCAGATCGGCGTGCATTCTCAAAACCACAAAATGCTTACAGGGCTGAGCGCCGCCGAGCTGGACGAGGAGGTCACGGATCTGCGCCGCACACTTACGGCACTGCTTGGGGAGCGGGAGCTGATGCTCCGCCCGCCCTACGGCATGGTGGACAACGCGCTGCTGCGCCGGGTGGAGATGCCGGTGATTCTCTGGTCCATAGACCCAATGGATTGGTCGGATCGGAACACGGCGCGGGAGGTGGCGGAGATCGTGAGCCAGATCCGGGACGGGGACATCATCCTGCTTCACGATATCTACGCGGCCAGCGTGGAGGCCGCGCTGCAGGTGGTGGATGCGCTGATGGCCCGCGGCTTTTACTTTCTCACCGTGGAGGAGCTATTTGCCGTGCGTGCAGTGACACCGCAGGCGGGACATGTGTACCGACGGCTGCCGCCGGAGGGAGGTTAGTCCAGCTTCAGATCTCCGGGCTTGATCCAGCCGAGCTTCCGGCAGATCAGGCCGAAGAGCCAGGTGAGGACGGCCGGCAGGAGGAAGCAGATCAGAATGAGTCCGGCCCAATCAGAGACGGTGATGGCGGTCTTGACGCCCAGTGCCACATCGCTGACCCATCCGGCATAAACTCCAATGGGTCCTACCAGGCCGCAGGTCCCCATGCCGGAGGCCACTGCGGAGGCGGGATCATTCATCTCCAGGTGGAACACGCAGGTGGCCAGCGGACCGGTGACGGCGGAGGCGGCAATGGCCGGCAGCCAGATCTTTGGGTTTTTAACGATGTTGCCCATCTGCAGCATGGATGTGCCCAGACCCTGACTGACCAGGCCGCCCCAGCGGTTCTCCCGGAAGGAGAGCACCGCGAAACCGACCATATTGGCGCAGCAGCCGGCCACAGCGGCGCCGCCTGCCAGGCCCGTAAGGCCGATGGCGGCGCAGATGGCGGCGGAGGAGATGGGGAGCGTCAGGGCGATGCCGATCACAACGCTCACCAGGATCCCCATCCAGAAGGGCTGAAGTACCGTGGCCCAGCGAACGAAGGAGCCCACTGCGGAGGCGGCGGTCCCAATGGCGGGGGCGACGGCGTAGGAGAGAGCCACGCCGGAGAGAATGGTCACCAAGGGCGTAACCAGGATATCGATCTTGGTTTCCTTTGAGACCGCCTTGCCCAGCTCCGCGGCAATGATGGCGATGAAGAGCACCGCAAGGGGGCCGCCGGCACCCTTGCCGCCGTCCAGAGTGGTGCTGCCGAGCAGGTTGGCGGCATAGCCCACCGTGGCAAGGGAAAAGAGCACAAGGGGCGGGGCCTGCAGTGCCCAGCCGATCGCGACCGCCATGGCCGCGCCGCTCATGGCCGAGGCAAAATTGCCTACATTCACCAAAAAGTCGATGTGGAGCTGTGTGCCAAGGGTGTTCAGTATAGTTCCGATCAGCAGGGAACAGAACAGCCCCTGCGCCATGGCGCCCATGGCGTCGATGCCATAGCGCCGGCCTGTGATCACGATATTTTTGCGCGCGAGAAACGCCTTGAACCGTTTCATCTGAAAGCCTCTTTTCCCATATGATTTTGGACCATTATAGCGGAATCTGACTGCTTGTCAAGCCTGAAAACAAAATGTAAGGCCCTGTGAATTTCTTCACAGGGCCCGAGACTTTCAATCAAGCCTCGCAGAGTTCGCCGCCGCGGCGGCGAATAATCTGGAAACCGTTTTCCGCCGCGACATGTGCGTGGCGGAAA
>CAKUHW010000206.1 GCA_934659415.1 uncultured Oscillospiraceae bacterium | reverse complement strand
GGCCTGGGCCCAGTACGCCTACGTGACCAACGGCAGCGGCGGCGGGAAGTTCGGCGTCAATAATACCTGCACCCGCGGCGAGATCGTCACCTTCCTGTGGCGGGCCCAGCGCTTCCGCGCCCTGATGGACGAGTATCTGGAGACGCAATCCTGAGAGAGAAGAGGGGGAAAGGGATATGAAAAAGCGCCTTTTGAGCTTTTGCCTGGCAGTACTGATGGTATGCTCCGCCGCGGTGACCTGTGCGTCGGCGTCCGGCTCTCTGACAGCTGCCAGAACTGCCATTGAACAGGCCATGAACGACTATGAGGTGACGGAACAGACCACTCTGGACGACCTGCTGGCCGCAGCACGGGCGGTCGTCGGCAGCGACATTGAGGTGGAGGTGGACGATCTCCTCTACGCCATCGTTCCGGCCACAGACCGTGCATCCGGCACTCTGGCGGTGGGCTTCTACCTCTTCCGCGGCAGCGACGAGCTGCAGTTCCGGGTGGTGCGGACCCTTCCCTGCAAGGTCCAGACCGCCGAGCCGGACGCGGACACCAGCGCCAGGCTGGACGAAGTCCGCACGGCCATGATCCGGGCCATGGAGGCCAAGCCCTTTACCAACCATACCACCAAGGCCGAGCTGCTGGCGGCGGCGCAGTCCGCGGCCAAATACGGCGCCGAGGTGGAGATCACCTATTTCGGAAAAGACCTGGCTACATTTGAGGATGCGGGCAAGCTTACGGCCTGGTTCACCGTCACCATCAACGGCTTCAGCCGGGAGAGCCTGGCCGATGGCACCATTGCCATGCTGGAGCGCAAGCTGCCCTCCGGCGTGTCCGTCAACAAGGCGGAGTGGGATATCATCCGCCTTACCAATGTGGAGCGGGTCAAAGAGGGAAGAACTCCGCTGACCATGGCTGCCCCCCTGCAGCAGGCCTGCGACATCCGCGCGTCGGAGCTGGTGCAGCGGTTTGAACACACCCGGCCCAACGGCAATTCGTGCTTTACGGCCATCCCGGGCTCTTTTGCCGTGACCACTGCCGGGGAGAATATCTATCAGTGCTCCACCGCCGATGTGACCGGGAAACAGGCCGTAAATGCCTGGATGCACAGTGAGGGGCACCGGAACAATATGCTGAAGGCGTCCTACCACTATATGGGCGCGGGCACATACAAGGGCGAGGCGGTCCAGCTTTTTGCCGCGACCTACGGCGATACCATCGTGTCCTGGAAGACCGGCTCCGGGGCCACGGCCTTTGCCGATGAAGATGAGCTGCAGAAGGACTATCTCATCTGCACCAGCTCCAACGGCACAGTCTCCTATCTGCCCCTGGACGTGAAGTGCATGACCAAGAGCGGCGGGACCTATACCATGAAGCTCAACGGGGTCACGGTAAAGCTCACTGTCACCTCCAAGATCAGCTTTGAGGATGTGACCGCCTCCTCCTATTGCCACGATGCGGTGTATTGGGCCGTGGAGAAGGGCATCACCAAGGGCACCAGTTCCACCACCTTCAGCCCGGCCTCCGGCTGCAATCGGGCGCAGATCATCACCTTCCTGCACCGTGCGGCGGGCGAGCCGAAGGCCACGGAACTGAAAAACTGGTTTGTAGACGTAAAGCGGGAGAACTATTATTACGACGCCGCGCTGTGGGCCCGTGAGATGAACATGTTCGGCGAGGGCGACGAGGGCTGGGGCTTCTTCCGCCCGGATGAGCCCTGTATCCGGAAATATGCCGTCTACTTTATCTGGATGGCGTTTGGCTGCCCCAAGCCCAGCAAGCAGGCCGTCTTCTCCGATGTTGACCCCAACGGCGGCTGCGCCGACTTTATGGACGCCATCTCCTGGGCGGTGGAACAGGGGATCACCACCGGCATCGGCGGCGGAAAGTTCGGCCCCGATGACGGCTGCACCCGGGGACAGATCGTGACCTTCCTCTATCGGGCCTATAAGGCTGCGTAGACGGCAGAACAGGGCGGGCGGACATGTGCTTTACAAGTTCGCCCGCCCTGCGTTTGTCCGGAGGGAAATGCCACGCAGAGTGCAGTATACCCTGAAAGTTTTGCCTTGCGATTTGAAGCTGCGCACGGTAAAATGGACAGGGAGACTTTGCGGTCCGATATGACCGGGATGACAGGAAAGGCGGGAGCATGCTTATGTTCGGCGACGTGGCAGTGCGGTGTTTTCTCTCCGCTGTTGAGACAGGAAGCTTTACCAAAACGGCGGATGAGCTGTACATGACCCGTCAGGCGGTAAGCAAGCAGATCGCACAATTGGAGAAGGAACTGGGCGTGCGGCTGTTTGAGCGGACAACTGCCAGCATCTCCCTCACGCAGGCGGGAGGTCTTTATCACGCCTTTTTCACCAAAACACTGAAAGAGTGGGAGAAGACCGGGTATTTGGCCAGGTCCATGGAGGCGCGCAGAGATAACCGGGTAAGAGTCGGTTCACCCTATGACATGAACCTGGGCGGACAGGTTTTTGAAGCGGCGGAACGCTGCCGCAGAGAGGGAATGAGCCTTCAGATGGAGTGGGAGCGCTATGAGGCCGGAGAACTGGTCCAGAGGCTCGTCTCCGGCCGCCTGGATGTGGTCCTTTCCTTTGGT
Organism: uncultured Oscillospiraceae bacterium; assembly: GCA_934659415.1. Taxonomy (GTDB): domain Bacteria; phylum Bacillota; class Clostridia; order Oscillospirales; family Oscillospiraceae; genus Enterenecus. The sequence goes on along the minus strand of CAKUHW010000206.1, from coordinate 519 downwards.
CGATCTGTAGATGAGCTGGTCGAGGCGGGATATGCTGTTGAACAGCAGTTTTTCAAAATGACTTCGGCTGTACTGCTGGTCGGCAGGCGGCACCCTCTGGTGCGGCCGGGCGCGTTGGCGGAAGATTTTCAGAACGAGCCCTGCTATATCACCAAGGATATGCTGCCAAAGGTGGACGGAGTGAACTTTTTTAAGGCGGAGTGGAGAAAGTACGGGATGGACCTGGTAGATGTACGCCTGGCGCCCAATCGGGATTCCGTGCAGTCTATGGTTGAACTGGGGCGCGGCTTCACCATCTGCACGGAGCTGGATGCCTTTACTACCAGGGTGGAGACCATTTCCTATCCCCTGAACCGCAAGCTTGAGATCTACTGCATTTGGCGGCAGGAGGAACACAGTACGCCGGTGCTGGCATTTTTGGAGGAATTCAATCGTTTGAGCAGGTAAGAGAAGCCGCCGGAGGATCGTTGTCTGAATCCCCCGGCGGCATTTCTTTGCTTGTAAACAATTTAGTTGACA
>CAKUHW010000205.1 GCA_934659415.1 uncultured Oscillospiraceae bacterium | reverse complement strand
CCGATGCGGATGTCCTTCTCGCTGATAAAATCCTGGTTGTGCAGCGTGGCGTTCGTGACGGTCGTACCCGCCAGGCGTACCGGCGCCACCACTGCCTTGGGCGTCAGAACTCCCGTGCGGCCCACTTGCACCACAATGTCCTCTACAACGCTCTCCTTCTGCTCCGGCGGATATTTATAGGCCGCCGCCCAGCGCGGAAATTTTGCGGTGGTTCCCATGCTCTCCCGCACTGCAAGGTCGTTTACCTTTACAACCGCGCCGTCGATGTCAAAGGGATATTTTCCCCTCTGATCCCCTAAAATATCGATCATGGGGAGAATCTCCGCCACAGATGCAGCCCTCTGGTAGTCGATGACACGAAACTTCAGTGCTCTCAGCCAATCCAGACCTTCGCTGTCCGTGGCAAAGGCAGGCCCATCAGAGTACTGAATATTGAAGGCGACCATATCCAGCCCCCGGGCAGCGGCTATCTTTGGATCCAGCTGCCGCATGGAACCGGCCGCCGCATTGCGCGGGTTGGCAAACAGAGCTTCACCCCGGAGCTCCCGCTCCCGGTTGAGCCTCTCGAACACCTTGCGGGGCATATAGACCTCGCCCCGGACGATCAGACTGGCAGGCGCCCCCTCCAGGACCATGGGAATGGTGCGGATGGTGCGGATATTTTCCGTCACATCCTCTCCCACCGAACCGTCGCCTCGGGTAGCGCCCCGGACAAATACGCCGTTCTCGTACTCGATGGCCACAGACAGACCGTCTACCTTTGGCTCCAGGATATACTCCACCGCGCCGGAGCCGTCCTCGACCCGGCGGGTAAACTCCCGCACCTCCTCCGGGGAAAATACGTCCTGCAGACTCTGCAGCGGTACCCGGTGGACCACCTGCTGAAAGCTGTCCAACGCCTTTCCTCCGACCCTCTGCGTGGGAGAATCCGGCGTGATCCACTCCGGGTGGGCACTTTCCAGTTCTTCCAGGCGGCGAAGCATCCGGTCATACTCAAAATCCGGGATCGTAGGGGCATCCAGTACATAATAATTGTAGTTGTGCTGATTCAGCTCCCGCCGCAGCCGTTCCAGCTCCTCGTGCTGTTCCATCGTCACAGCTCTCCCTTCTGAAGGTTGAGATAAGTATCCGGTACCTGACCGACGATCACCGTTTCCGCCACACACACCGACTCACAGACGGTCACCGGAATTATGTGCCCAGGGATCATAAGATAGACCGCCGCGCTCAGGTCGAGCCATACCTGATGACAGGTCTGATTTACGCCTGCGGAAAAAAAAGAATTACGGTATGAGACCGTTACATCGCCCACGGAGCGGACCCGCACCCGCACGGCGGGGCCGGTCCCGGACAAGGCGAGCCAGCCGGTAAGGTCCCCCAAGGGAACAGCCAGCTCCTCCGGGTCTATCTGCTCCAGCTTCTCCGTCAAAAGCTCCGTCACCCGACGGCGCAGCAGGGCCCGCCCGGCGGTATTCCCCGTCAGGGCCGTTACCCGGCCCTGCTCATCTGTGGTCAGAGTCACAAAATCGCTATAATTCAGCTCCGCTTCGCTGAGGCAGTCGTCCACTGCCTGGCCCGCAGCTACAGAGATCAGATTAGTCGCCTTACTGACGGCCATAGTCTCGATCTGAGGGCGCAGAAAACGGGTCAGGCGGAGAAAGAACACTGCAGACAGGACAGATACAGCCAGCAACAGCAGCGCCATCACAGGCAGCCGCCGACGCCGGGCCCGAAACCTTCTGCACCACCCCGTACCGCCCACAGTGTTCACCCCCTATGGGGTACCCTATGCGCACGACAGCCCCTCCTATACCGCCTTTTACAGCGCATTCACCATCGCCTTGAAGGCGTTCCCTCGCTCCTCGAAGTTCTTGAAGCGGTCAAAAGAGGCGCTGGCCGGCGAGAGAATTACAATATCGTCTGCCTGTGCGTCAGCCGCGGCGCGGTCCACCGCCTCCTTCAAATCGGCGCACAGCACGATCTTCGGATTTCCGGGGGAATACTCCGGGGCGCTCATAACTGCAGTGCGAATCTTTTCTGCCGTATCTCCTGTCAGGTAAAGCGTCTTTACAAAGTTTACGATCTCTGGTCCCAGAGAATCATAGGGGATATGCTTGTCGTACCCGCCGGCGATCAGCAGCACCTTCTGCCGGAAGGAGCGCAGCCCGGCAATGGTCCTGCTTGGGCTGGAGGCGATCGAGTCATTATACCAACGGACGCCGTCCCGCGTCCGGACCAGTTCAATGCGATGAGGCACGCCTCCGAAGGTGCGGGCAAATTCGCGCATTACCTCATCCGGGACAAGACCTTCCACCGCGGCGATCGCAGCCATATAGTTCTCCAGATTGTGCACTCCGGGCAGCCTGATGTCGGCCGCCGGCAGGACCGGGCGGTTGTTGCTGACGATCACACCATCTCTCAGGCAAATGCCGCGGTCCAATACGCGCTGTCTGCTGAAAAGAACGACCTCTCCCCTGGCTTGCGCCGCAAAGCCGGCAGTAATCTCATTGTCTCCGTTAATGACCAGCTTATCGCTGCTGTCCTGCCAAAGAAAAATGTTGCGCTTGGCGTCCACATACTCTTCCATGCTTCTGTGCACATCCAGGTGATTGGGAGCCAGATTTGTGACCACCGCGATGCCGGGGCTCTGACGCATGGTCATCAATTGAAAGGAGGATAATTCCAATACGACGATGTCATCCGGGCGCATCTCATCCACCTGGCTCAGCAGCGGCCGTCCGATATTTCCGCCTACAAAGGTCCGGTACCCGGCCTGGGTGAGCATACCGGCTATAATGGTCGTGGTGGTGGTTTTCCCGTCTGAGCCGGTCACGGCAATCACCCGGCAGGGGCAAAGAGAGAGGAACACCTCCATTTCAGATGTAAGCTGCGCCCCGTGGGCCACGGCAGCCTGCAGCTGAGGCAGGTCCGGACGCATCCCTGGCGTGCGGAAGATCACATCCGCTCCGTCCAAACGGTCGAGATACCTGGCCCCCAGGCTCAGCGTAAGGCCCCGCCGTTCCAATTCGTCCGCCGCGGGCCCAAACTCCTCCCTGCTGCGCCGGTCGCAGGCGAGCACCTGCAGGCCGGCCTCCAGCAGCTTATCCAGCAGCGGCA
>CAKUHW010000204.1 GCA_934659415.1 uncultured Oscillospiraceae bacterium | reverse complement strand
AGCCGTTGGCGCCGGTGGCCACAATGGGATCGAAGGAGTTGCGCTCTGCACCCCGGCGGGCCATCAGATAGGTCAGCTTCGCAGCGATCTCGCTCTCGGTGACGCCGGGCTTGATGTCGTTGAGAATTTCGGTAAAGGCCTCGTCCGTGACCCGCTGGGCCTCTTTCATGGCTGCCAGCTCATCGGCATCCTTCACCATGCGCAGGTCGGTCAGCAGCTGGGAGGCGGGCACCAGCTCAGCGGTCAGTGCCTCTTTCCACAGGGAGTGGTCCGATACGGACATGTATTCGTCCTCAAAGCCCAGGCGCTTCACGCCCAGTTTGTCCGTCACCTCCCGCACCAGCTTGCGGTAGGTGGTGCCGGTACGGACCATGTCCACGTGGGCGCCGGACACCTGCTGGCCCGCCGCCTCAATGTAGCGGGAGTCGGTCCAGTACCAGCTCTCGCCGGCGGTAATAACTGCCACGCCCTCCCCGTGGAAGCCGGCGGCGTAGAATTCGCCGGGAGCAGAGGTGATAAGCATGGCGTCCAGCCCGCGGCCGGCGAGGCCAGCTGCGATCTTCTCAAAATGGTTCATACGGATAACTTCCTTCCTTTGGTGATTGATAATTTGTAATGGATAATCAATGATTTTTAAGAATAGACCCTAACTACCAATTGTCAATTCTTCGTTTTCCATTCCTCGTATACCCGCTTCATGGTCAGCGCGTCCTGGGCCTGGGTGCCGGCGGACTCGCAGATGAAGGTAGGGCTCCACCTCCGGCGGGCCACGGCGGCAGCCAGGGGCGCCCAGTCGGGGCCGAAGCCGTCGTCATCGTCGAAGGTGCGGTGGCACTTCTCCCCGCCGTTGGGGGTGAACTGGATGTGGGAGAAGTGGCTGTGAAAGCGGGCGGCCCGCTGGGACCCCAGGGCGGCCTCCATCTTGTCCAGTATCCGCTCCATGGTCTCCGCCCCATCGTCCGCCCCCAGGGAGCGGGCATACAGGTGGCCGAAGTCCACACAGGGGATGAGCCGTTCGTCCGCACCGCACAGCTCCAGCACCTCGTCCAGGTCCCCCAGCTGGTTGATCTTGCCCATGGTCTCCGGGCAGAGGGCGATATGGCCGAAGCCCGCGTCGTCACAGGCGGCCAGCACCGCCTTCAGGGACGGCAGGGCGATGTCCATGGCCTCCCGCCGGGTACGGCCCATGAGAGCCCCGGAGTGGACCACCACCCGCTCCGCCCCCATCCAGCTGGCGGCGAGACAGGCGGAGGTGATGTAGCCGATGGTCTTTTGCAGGCTCTCCGGGTCCGGATTGGCCAGGTTGATGAAGTAGGGCGCGTGGAGGGAGAGGGCGATGCCCTCCTCCGCCGCGGCCTGCCCGAGGAGCCGGGCGGTGGCCTCCCCCACGTTGACCCCCTTGCCGCACTGGTACTCGTAGCAGTCCAGCCCCAGCTCCCGGAGCCACCGGGGCGCTTTTATAGAACTTTTGTAGGGAAAGTCGGCGGCGTTGCCCGCCGGGCCGAACCGGGCGCTCACGGCCGGCCTCCCGGCAGGGTGTGCTCCATCAGGGCGTACCGCCCGTCCCCCGCGTCCTCGGAAAAGCCGCAGACCCGGTGGGCTGCCAGGGACGCCATGCGCTCCGCGCGGATCAGCATAGGCCCCTCCTCCCCGATGCCCAGCGGAAGGGCAGCTCCGCCGCGTAGCGCACATAGCGCCCGGGGTTGCCCGCCAGACGGATGGGCTTCACCAGAATGGTGGTGACCCCCGCCCGGTTGCCGCCTACAGTGTCGGTAAAGATCTGGTCGCCGATGATGGCGGTCTGCTCCGGCCTGGCCCCCACCTCCTCCATGACGGAGAAGAAGGTCCTGGTCCCCGGCTTGCCGGAGCGCTTGCGGAAGGGCACCCCCAGGGCGGCGGCAAACACGTCCACCCGGTCTGGCTTACGGCTGTTGGAGAGAATGTAAAGGGTCACACCCGCCGCCGCCAGCTCGTCCCGCCAGCGGCACACCGCCGGATCGGGCTTCCGCTGGCCGTAGGGGGCCAGGGTGTTGTCCAGGTCCGCCAGCAGCAGGGTGATTCCCCTGCGCCGCAGAGCTTCGCCTGTGACGTCAAAAATCGTATCCACGGAAAAGTCCGCCCGAAAAAGAGCCATGCTCCACCTTCTATTCCCGCCCCGCAGGGCATACACTCATAGCATAACAGTGTACCACATTTTTTTGCCGCTCACAAGGGGGAAACTCACATGGAACTGCTGTTGGCCCTGCCGGTAGGGCACGCTGTGCCCCAGGGCTGCCCGGTGACTGCCGCCCACATGGCCTACCGGGTGGGCCCCGGGCCGAGACTGCTGGGCATCCGCCTGCCGGAGGGCCCCCTGGGCGGCCTGATGTACCTGGACTGTGCCGGGTTTGAGGGCGGCGGGGACTGTGCCCCCTGCGCCAGTCAGATCCTGGGGGAGTGCCGGCGACGGGAGTTCCGGGGCATCGTGTGCGATTTTGAGGGTCTGCCGGACCCCTGTCTGTCTCAGATGGCCGCCCTGCTGGACCGCGGATGCGCCGGCGAGGGCTGGCGGCTTCTGGTCCCGGAGGCTTACGCCGCAGCCGCACCGGGGGCTATGGTGCTCATTTCCTCCGCCGTCACCGCCGGAAGCCTGGAGCGCCGGCTGACCGCCGCCCGGGACCGCTGGGGCGCCGCCCGCCCCGCCCTGGCCGTGGAGTGGCTTCGGGAGGACTTTCTCCTGCCCGCCGAGGGGCGCGGCTGCGCCGTCAGTCAGCAGGCGCTGGAGGAGCAGCTGCACCGCCTCCAGCCTGCGACCTTCTTCGACAGGGGCCTGTGCGCCCACTACTACACCTACATGGGCCCCGGCGGCCAGGCCCATTTCGTTTTATTCGATACTGTGCGCTCCGTACAGGCCAAGCTGGCTGTCGCCCGGCGGCTGGAGCTGCCCGCCGCGCTTCTGGCGGAGCCGGAGGTGACGGCCTGTCTGGACAAGCTGGTGTGCCCGCAGCAGGCAGGCGGTCCTGCATAGCAAAGAGACAGGCAGGCGGCTCAAAACGGCCGCCTGCCTGTCCTGTTATCCGAGTACTGCCGGGGATACGGCTCAGGTGAAGTTGCGCAGGATCAGAATCAGATCCTGGATGTCCACG
>CAKUHW010000203.1 GCA_934659415.1 uncultured Oscillospiraceae bacterium | reverse complement strand
ATGCGCGGCAGCACCCTGTGCTATCTGGAGAACGGCCGGGGGGAGTATCTGATGCTCCACCGGGTGAAGAAGGAGCACGATGTGAACCGGGACAAGTGGATCGGCGTGGGCGGCAAGCTGGAAGGGGAGGAGAGCCCCGACGAGTGTCTGCTGCGGGAGGTCCGGGAGGAGACCGGGCTGACCCTGACGCGCTGGCGCTTTCGCGGCGTGGTGACCTTCCGCACCGACGGCGGCTGGGAGGGGGAGCATATGTACCTCTTCACCGCCGACCGCTGGACGGGTGCGCCGGCGGAGGACTGCGCCGAGGGCGTACTGGAGTGGGTCCCCCGGGACCGCCTGGAGCAGCTGCCCCTGTGGGAGGGGGACAAGATCTTCCTGCGCCTGCTGGCGGAGGACGCGCCGCCCTTCCTGCTCTCCCTGGACTACCGGGGGGACAGACTGATCTGCGCCGTGCTGAACGGGGAGCGGATCGTCTGAGCATACACCTGCGCGCCCCTTGCCGGGCGCTTTCAGATCAGATCACAGGAGGAATACAGTATGAAGTTCAAGGATATGCCCTATCAGCGCCCCGACCTGGCGGGGGCCAAGGCCGCCGTGGCCGCTCTGACGGAGCGGCTGAAGGCCGCCGGCAGCTACGAGGAGGCCAAGGCCGCCTTCCTGGAGATGGAGAAGGAGTCCGCCCATCTCTCCACCATGGCCAATCTGGCGAATATCCGCCACAGCATCGACACCCGGGACGAATTCTACGACGGTGAGGTGAAGTTCTTCAACGCCGCCATGCCCGAGTTACAGGAGTACCGGCAGCAGTGGACCCTGGCCATGCTGGCCAGCCCCTTCCGCAAGGATTTCACCGCTGAGTACGGCGACCTGATGTTCGTCAACGCCGAGATCGCCCTGAAGGCCTTCGACCCGGCCATTATCCCCGAGCTCCAGGCCGAGGGCGACCTGACCCAGGCCTATGAGAAGCTGCTGGCCTCCGCCCAGATCCCCTTTGAGGGCAAGACCTACACCCTCTCCCAGCTCACCCCCTTCAAGTCCGACCCGGACGACGGCCGCCGCCTGGCCGCCTGGAAGGCCGAGGGCCGGTGGTACAAGGACAATCAGGCCGAGCTGGACCGGCTGTACGACGAGCTGGTCCACCTGCGGAACGCCATGGGCAAAAAGCTGGGCTATGAGGGCTACACCACCCTGGGCTATTACCGCATGGGCCGCAACTGCTATGATAAGGACGACGTGGAGAAGTTCCGCGCGGCGGTGCGCCGCTACCTGGTGCCCGTGGCGGACAGCATCTACCGCGCCCAGGCGCAGCGCCTGGGCAAGACCTACCCCATGTCCTTCGCGGACAACGCCCTGGAGTTCCGCTCAGGCAATCCCCGCCCCGCGGGCACGGCGGAGGATATCCTGGCCCAGGGAATGAAGTTCTACGGCGAGCTCTCCCCGGAGACGAAGGAGTTCTTCCGCACCATGCTGGACGACGAGCTGCTGGACGTGCTGTCCACCGAGGGCAAGGCCGGCGGCGGCTACTGCACGGAGCTGGCGGATTACCATGTGCCCTTCATCTTTGCCAACTTCAACGGCACCCAGGGCGACGTGGAGGTGGTCACCCATGAGGCGGGCCACGCCTTCGCCTGCTGGATGAACCGCTGCCGCGTCCCCGCGGAGTATATGTGGCCCAGCATGGAGGCCTGCGAGGTGCACTCCATGTCCATGGAATTCCTGGCCTGGCCCTGGGCGGAGGGCTTCTTCGGGGCGGACGCGCGCAAGTTCCGCTACAGCCATCTTGCGGGAGCCCTCACCTTCATCCCCTACGGCACCATGGTGGACCACTTCCAGCACGAGGTGTACGCCAACCCGGACATGACCCCGGCTCAGCGCCATCAGGTGTGGAAAGAGCTGCTGGACGTGTATATGCCCTGGATGAAGCTGGACGGGGACATCCCCTTCTACGCCGAGGGCGAGGGCTGGCAGCGGCAGCACCACATCTACTCCAGCCCCTTCTACTACATCGACTACTGCCTGGCCCAGACGGTGTCCCTTCAGTTCTGGGCCATGAGCCAGAAGGACTTTGCCGACGCCTGGAAGCACTACATGGCGTACACAGTCCAGGGCGGCAGCCACACCTTCACGGACCTGCTGAAAAACGCAGGGCTGGACAGCCCCTTCGAGGAGAAGACCCTGGCCGGTGTGTGTGCGGCGGCCCGGGGATGGCTGGAAAATTACGATCTGACCGGCATTTGCTGAGCAGATGGACGGCATCGGGAGCGGAAACGCGAAGATATCTGTCGGGATTGACAAAAACGAAAGGTTGACAATCTCGGGCTGAGCCACTATAATACTTCCATCGGTTTCCCCATAATGCCTCCGCTTTATTCCGCAAAAACTCTAAAGCGGAGATAGTTTTGCAGGACCTGCCCGGCAAAGCTGCAAACAGGGGGGTCGGCCACATTGTGAACACGGGGAAGGATATCTGCCCTTTGAGTTCAAAAATCTATTAGGAGGATAAAGCAACATGAAGAACGCGAAGAAACTGCTCGCTCTGGTTCTCGCTCTGGTCATGTGCGTTGCCATGCTTGCTGGCTGCGGCGGTTCCAAGAACCCCACTCCCAGTCAGACCGGCTCCGCCCAGCCCAGCGCCAGCACCCCTGCCGAGGCGCCCACCTACACCTATCACACCTATACCACTGCTCTTGGTACCAAGTGGAACCCCCACAACTGGGAGATGAACAACGAGGACACCATGCAGTCCTTCATCCAGACTCCCTGGTGCACCATGCAGATCCAGGACTCTGAGAACGGCATCTACCAGTGGGTCTTCAAGGCCGCCACTGAGGTCACCGACGTGACCAAGGATCATCAGGACGACCTGGTCAAGTACGGTGCTACCCTGCCCGCCGGCGTCACCGATGCCTCCGAGGTCACCGAGGGCTACGTCTACGAGATCAAGCTGCGCGACACCATGAAGTGGGAGAACGGCACCCCCATCAACGCCGACTCTTACATCTACTCCATGAAGCAGCTGCTCAACCCCGACATGCTCAACTACCGCGCCAACCTGTACTATGACGGCGAGTCCGCCGTGGCCGGCGGCAACGCTTACTACTATGCCAAGACCGAGGGCATGTCCGTCTCCT
>CAKUHW010000202.1 GCA_934659415.1 uncultured Oscillospiraceae bacterium | reverse complement strand
TTTTCCGGATCATCACAGATACCTCCTTGTTTTTCTGCCCCAAGTATAGTATGATATCCCTGATGATTCGGTTGTCATGACCACAAAAAGAAGGTTTTTTATGAATTTGCTGCAAACGCCCCTGTTTCACGATCTGGAGCTTACCGAACTGGAGGAGATGCGTACCTGCGGCTGTATGCGCAGGGCCATATTCAAAAAGGGACAGGTCATTCTCCATGCGGGCGATGCCGTCCGAGAGCTTGGCATCGTAGTATCCGGACGGGTAAACATCGAAAGCGTGGATCTGTGGGGCGGCAAAAGTCTGCTCAGCGACGTTCCCTCCGGCCAGGTCTTTGCCGAAAGCTACGCCTGGTGCGGCGAACCGCTGATGGTGGACGCCGTGGCCGCCCAGGACTGTGAGATCTGCTTTCTGGATCTGTCCGCCATCCGTTCCTGCGCCCGCACAGCCCCCTGGCAGAGCAAGCTGCTGCACAATCTGCTGTCCGTATCTGTCCGAAAAAACCTTGCCCTCACCGGGCGGAGCTTCTGCACCGCCCCAAAGTCGGTACGGGGGCGGCTGCTCACCTATCTGTCCGCGCAGGCTGTCCGGGCCGGGAGCCCTTCCTTCCAGATTCCCTTTAACCGCCAGCAAATGGCAGACTATCTGAACCTCGACCGGAGCGCCCTGTCCAAGGAGCTGGGACGCATGCGGGACGAGGGCCTGCTGAGTTTTCAAAAGAATCATTTTGCGCTGAAGGCACAGGCACCGAAATGAAACCGGTCGCGCCACAGTAGCTTGCCCCGGCAGACCCACCCTATTCTCGAAAGGAGAAGCCGATATGTCCCAGATCACCAAGCGCGCCCTTGAAGCCTCTCTGAAGAAGCTGCTGCTGCAAAAGCCGCTGAACAAGATCACCGTCAACGACATTACAGAGGACTGCGGCATCAACCGTATGACCTTCTATTATCATTTCAAAGATATCTATGCTCTTGTGGAATGGTCCTGCCTGGAGGACGCCTCACGGGTCCTTCAGCAAAAAAAGACCCACGACACCTGGGAGGACGGCTATATTCAGCTGTTTCGCGCCGTCCGGGAGAACAAGCTGCTTGTTATGAATGTTTATCGCTGCATCAGCCGTGAACGGGTAGAGCAATATCTGGTTTCCCTGACCGACGGACTCATCCGCGGCGTGGTAGAGGAAGAGGCTGCAGGCATGTCTGTCCGGGATGAGGACAAGGCCTTTATCGCCCAGGTCTACTCCTATGTTTTTGTGGGCGTTATGCTGGAATGGGTCGCCGGGGACATGAAGGCGGAGCCGGAGCCTCTGGTGCGCCGGCTGGCGCTGGTGGTGCAGGGCTCCGTAGCCGGCGCGCTGGAGCGGTTCCGCACCGATCATGGCTGATCCCATCCCGGTTTTTATCAAAACCGCCCGGATGATAAAATTTTATACAGCTGTGCGCCCCGTGATAAGATATTTGTCACGGGGCGCTTTTTGTCTATTGTTCCTGCACGGCGGAAATGCTATACTCACGCCAGAAATCAAAAAACAGGAGGAAACCATTATGTATTATTCCGCTGGTAACTACGAAGCCTTTGCCCATCCCGAAAAGCCCGAGGGCGTTGACAGAAAGTCCGCCTATATCATCGGCACTGGCCTGGCCGGCCTTGCCGCTGCCTTCTATCTGGTCCGTGACGGCCAGATGAAGGGCGAGCGCATCCACCTGCTGGAGAAGCTGGACCTGGCCGGCGGCAGCTGCGATGGCCGCAAGGACGTGACCAAGGGCTTCTATATGCGGGGCGGCCGTGAGATGGACAACCACTTCGAGGTCATGTGGGATCTGTTCCGGGATGTGCCCTCCATTGAGAACCCTGAGATCTCCGTGCTGGACGAGTACTATTGGCTGAATAAGCACGACCCCAACTACTCCCTCTGCCGGGCCACTGTCAACTGCGGTGAGGATGCCCACACGGACAAGAAGTTTGCCCTGGACAAGGAATCCGCCCTGGCTCTGTCCAAGCTGTTTCTGACTCCCGAAAAAGACCTGGAGGACAAGAGCATTTCCGAGGTAATGCCCGCCTCCTTCTGGGAGACCAACTTCTGGCTGTACTGGCAGACCATGTTTGCTTTCCAGCGTTGGTCCAGCGCCCTGGAGATGAAGCGCTATCTCTGCCGCTATGTGCATCATATCGACGGGTTGCCCGACTTCAGCGCCCTGCGCTTTACCAAGTATAATCAGTATGAGAGCATGATCCTTCCGCTGGTCAAATATCTTGAGAGCCACGGCGTCAGGGTCGAGTATGGCATGGACATAAAGAACGTCGTGATCGATCATGTGGGCGACAAGCAGGTGGCCCGTCAGATCGTCTATGTGAAGGACGGCCAGGAGCAGACCATCGACCTGATCGAGGAAGATCTGGTATTTATCACCAACGGCTGCTGCACCGATACCTCCTGCTACGGCGACCAGACTCACGCCCCCGACCTGTCCGGCATCAAGAATGGCTGCGGCGAATCCTGGGATCTGTGGAAGAACATTGCCGCCCAGGCCGTCCATGGCGAGTACGGCAACCCGGATACCTTCTGCGACGATGTGGAAGCTACCAACTGGATGAGCGCCACCGTCCAGACCTCCAACGAGGAGATCATCGGCCGCATTATGGATATCTGCAAGCGTGATCCCCGCTCCGGCAAGGTGACCACCGGCGGCATCGTCACGGTAAAGGACAGCACGGAGAACTGGTACCTGTCCTGGACGATCAACCGTCAGCCCCAGTTCAAGTCTCAGAATAAGGACGATGTGCTCGTCTGGCTCTACGCCCTGCACACCGACCGGGACGGCAGCTATGTGAAAAAGCCTATGCGCGAGTGCACCGGCGAGGAGGTCTGCCGCGAATGGCTGTACCACATCGGCGTGCCTGCGGACCATATCGACACCCTGGCCAAGGACGCCTGCAATACCACCACCTGCTTCATGCCTTATATCAACGCCTTCTTCCAGCCCCGCAGGAATGAGGACCGTCCTCTGGTGGTGCCCGTCGGCGCGGTCAACTTCGCCTTTGTCGGTCAGTTCGCCGAAACTCCCCGGGACACCATCTTCACCACTGAGTACTCCATCCGCACCGGCATGGAGGCCGTCTACACGCTGCTGAACGTGGAT
>CAKUHW010000201.1 GCA_934659415.1 uncultured Oscillospiraceae bacterium | reverse complement strand
GAGTAAATCCATGATCAAAAAAGCTGCCGCGGTCCCGCGGCAGCTTTTTTTGAGACCTGTACAGGGTGAGAATTGCGGTGTTCTGAGGGGGTGAGACCAGTGGGACCCGATGTTGTCCTTGCGGCCTGTCCGGACTATCAGGAAGATACGGTGGAGCGCGCACTTCTGCAGGCGCTGGAACCGCTGGGCGGTCTGAACTGGGTAAAGCCCGGGATGAAGATCGCCCTCAAGCCAAACCTGGTCAGCTTTTTGAAGCCGGAGCGGGCGGCTACCACCCACCCGTCCCTCCTCTGCGTACTTACCAGACTGCTGACTGCCTCCGGGGCGCAGGTGGTCGTGGGGGACAGTCCGGGAGGCCTGTACACCGCCGCCTATGTGAACCGGGTGTACGCCGCCGCCGGGATGAGAGCCGTGGAAGGGTGCGGAGGCCGGCTCAACCAGGACTTTTCTCAGCATGAGGTCCGGTTTCCCCAGGGAAGCGTGTGCCGTGAGTTCTGCTGCACCGGCTGGCTGGACGGAGCAGATGCCGTGATCGATGTGTGCAAGCTTAAGACCCACGGAATGATGGCCATGTCCTGCGCGGCCAAGAATATGTTTGGAATTATCCCGGGTACCATGAAGCCGGAATACCACTTCCGCTATCCGGACCCACGGGATTTTGCCCGTATGATCGTGGATCTGAACGAATATATCAGGCCCCGCCTGACTCTGGTGGATGCGGTGGAGTGCATGGAGGGCAACGGTCCCACCGGCGGGACCCCGCGGCATATGGGTTTGCTTGCAGCAGGGGAGAGCCCCCATAAGGTGGACCTTGCCTGTGCGGTGCTTATCGGGCTGAGTAGGGAGGAGGTGCCCACCCTGGAAGCCGCACTGGAGCGCGGACTTATTCCGGAACGGGCGGAGGAGTTGAATATATCCGGAAAGCTGAGTGACTTTACAGCTGCTGATTTTAAACGGATCATCACCGGGAACAGCCACCTGTTCCGCGGAGATGGGAAGCATCTGAGCAGCCGCCTGACCGGTGCGCTGCTGGACTCGCTGCTGTCCCAGCGCCCTGCGGTGGACCGGCGGTCGTGCGTAGGGTGCGGTCAGTGCCGGGACATCTGTCCCGGAAAGGCAATCACCATGCGGGGCGGGCTGCCTGTGATCGACCGGCGCAGCTGTATCCGCTGCTTCTGCTGCCAGGAGTTTTGTCCCAAAAGCGCTATGAAGGTCAGGCGGACAGCGGTGGCGCGCCTGCTGGATGGCGGAAAATAAAATGAGGTGAAATCGGAAATGGAGCTTTCAAGCATTCTTTCAAAAGTCGATCACACGCTGCTGCGGCAGGATGCCTCCTGGGGGGAGATCAGGCAGATCTGCGATGACGGTGTGACCTATGGCTGCGCCAGCGTCTGCATTCCTGCCGGCTATGTGAAGCGGGCGGCGGAGTACCTGGGGGACAGGCTGCCCGTGTGTACGGTGATCGGCTTTCCCAACGGCTACTCAACGACCGCCGTCAAGGTGTTCGAGGCCCGGGACGCCATTCAGAACGGGGCCCGGGAGATCGATATGGTCATCAACCTCGGCTGGGTGAAGGACTGCCGCTGGGACGATCTTCTGGCGGAGATCCGTGCGGTCAAGGACACCTGCGGGGAGCTGGTGCTCAAGGTCATCGTGGAGACCTGTCTGCTCACGGAGGAGGAGAAGATCAGGATGTGCCGCATCGTTTCGGAGAGCGGCGCTGATTTTATCAAGACCTCCACCGGCTTTTCCACCGCGGGGGCCACAAGGGAAGATGTGGCGCTGTTCAAGGCCCATGTGGCGCCCCATGTGAAGATCAAGGCCGCCGGAGGGATATCCAGTCTGCAGGATGCGGAGGACTTCATCGCCCTTGGCGCAGACAGATTGGGCACAAGTCGGATCGTAAAATTGGTCAAAACGCAGAATTTGTGAGAATTGGACAATATCGCCCAAATCAAACTTGTATTTTCCATGTGAACAATCTATAATACGTCACGGAACTGTGGGCGGCTTGCCCATGATACAGCCCCGGTTCTCATTATTGAAGGAAAGGATGTCATTCCCATGAAAAAGTTTGCCGCACTGCTGTTGGCGCTTCTGATGGTCGCTTCTCTTGTGGCCTGCAGCAACAACCAGCCCACCCAGAGCAGCAATCCCCCCGCTCAGAGCTCCGAGCCTGCCAAGCCCACCGGAGATCCGTCTCCCTCTCAGGATCCTGTCGCCGTTTCCGATTATAAGGTGGCTATGATCACCGACTACGGCGATATCACCGACCAGTCCTTCAACCAGACCACCTATGAGGCCTGCCAGGAGTTCTGCAAGGAGAATGAGATCGAGTTCAACTACTTCAAGCCCGCGGGTGACACCACCCCCGACCGTGTGGCCATGATCGAGAAGGCCATTGACGACGGCTACAACATCATTGTTATGCCCGGCTACGCCTTCGGCGGCGCTATCGTTGAGGCTGCCCCCAACTATCCTGACGTGAAGTTCTTCGCCCTGGACGTGGCCAAGGGCGACCTGCTGGAGACTGCCGTTGCCAACGCCGGCGAGGAGTATGACTACAACGCCGATAACTGGGATCTCTCCAAGTACTTCGACATGAGCAACGTTTACTGCTGCGTGTACCAGGAAGAGCTGTGCGGCTACATGGCCGGCTACGCCGCTGTGAAGCTGGGCTACACCAAGCTGGGCTTCCTGGGCGGCATGGCCGTTCCTGCTGTTGTCCGCTATGGCTATGGCTTTGTCCAGGGCGCTGACGCTGCCGCCAAGGACATGGACATCACTGTGGACATCAACTACATCTACGGCGGCCTGTTCTACGGCACCGCCGACATCACCGCCAGAATGGACACCTGGTATGCCAACGGCACCGAGGTCGTCTTCGCCTGCGGCGGCGGCATCTACACCTCTGCTGTTGACGCGGCCAAGAAGGTAGAGGGCGCCAAGGTCATCGGCGTCGACGTGGACCAGGCCGGCGTGATCGCCAAGTATGCCGGCGGCGAGGAGAACGCGGATGCCTATCTGAATCTGACTGTCACCTCCGCCATGAAGGGCCTGTATCCCGCCACTTATGATACCCTGAATGATATCATCAACAATGATAACTGGGGCGCCTACGTGGGCAAGATTGCCACTC
>CAKUHW010000200.1 GCA_934659415.1 uncultured Oscillospiraceae bacterium | reverse complement strand
CGCCATGCCGTCCGTGACAGAACCGCCGGGGCTGTTGATGTAGAACTGGATATCCTTGTCCGGGTCCTGCGCCTCCAGATAGAGCAGCTGCGCCACAACAAGGGAAGCGGTGGTCGCATTTACTTCCTCACCCAGGAAGATGATGCGATCGTTGAGCAGGCGGGAAAAGATGTCGTAGGACCGCTCGCCCCGGCTGGTCTGCTCTACTACATAAGGGACTAAACTCATGAATTTTGCTCCTTTCCTTGGGATATCAGGAGTATACCCAAAGTCAGTCTGAACTTATTCTCCCGTCCGCTTTACTCACTCAGCGGGCTTGTCGGCCTTCTTGGTGCTTTTCTTCGCCGCGGGCTTCTTCTCTGCAGGCTCCTGCTCGCCTTCACTCTCGCTCTCGGCATCGGCTGCATCGGCTTTCTTAGCAGTCTTCTTCGCGGGCTTCTTTACGGCGGCCTTCACCAGATCCATGGCCTTGCGGGCGGCAAGGTCACGCTTGAGCTCGGGCACGTCCATGTTGGCGCGCACCATCTCAATGTCGGCCTTGTACTCCTCGGCCAGGCGGACCATCTCCGCGTCGGCCTCTTCGTCGGATACTGTGATGCCCTCGGCGGCAGCCACGGCATCCAGCGCAAGACCAGCCTTGATCTCACGCAGCGCGCCGGCCTTGGCCTGCTCCAGCATCTGGTCGCGGGTCATACCCATCATCTGCAGGTAATTGTCAAAGGGAATGCCGGAGCCCTCCAGACGGCGGGCATAGTCCTCCAGCATCTTATTGGCACGGTAATCCACCATGGCCTGAGGTACCTCGCACTCCAGCTTGCCAATAAGCGCATCGGTCACGGCGCTGTCATACTCGCGGTCGGCCTCGGCCTGGCGGCGCTCCTTCAGCTTGGCGCTCAGGTCCTTCTTCAGTTCGTCCAGGGTCTCAAACTCGGAGACATCCTTGGCAAACTCGTCGTCCACGGTAGGCAGCTCCTTGGCCTTGACCTCATGGACCTTTACCTTGAACACCACTGCGGCGCCGGCCAGCTCGGGGGTGTAGTTCTCCGGGAAGGTGACGTTGATCTCCTTTTCCTCGCCCGCCTTCATGCCGATGACCTGGTCTTCAAAGCCGGGAACAAAGGTATTGGAGCCCAGCTCCAGCCCATAGTTCTCAGCCTTGCCGCCCTCAAAGGGCACGCCGTCCTTGAAGCCCTCGTAGTCGATCTCCGCTACGTCGCCCTTCTTTGCCTTGCGGTCCACCGCGACAAGCCGGGTAGCACGCTCGATATAGGGCTCCAGCTCCTTCTTTACATCGGCGGCGGTGATCTTCACCTCAGGCTTGGCGACCTCAAGGCCTTTATAGTCCTTGATAGAAGTCTCGGGCTTGACTGTGATCAGGGCGCGGAAGGTAAAGCCGTCCTTTCCGGCCTCCAGTACCTCCAGCTCGGGATAGGCCACGGGCTCCAGATCAGCCTGCTTCAATGCGGCCTCATACGCCTCGGGATAAGCCTCGGCAATGGCATCGTCATAAAAGACCTCCGCGCCGTACATCTTTTCGATCATCTTCCGCGTCGCCTTACCCTTGCGGAAGCCGGGGATCATGATGTTCTTTTTCTGCTTGTTGTAGACCTTGTCGAGGGCGGCCTCAAACTCGGCGGCATCGACATGGATCACAAGCTCCACGGCGCTGTTCTCTTTTTTCTCGTTGCTCTTGATGTACATGATTTACGTTCCTCCAACCCGGCCGGAAAGTCTCCGTGGCCGTTTCTTTCTGATAAATCCAAACCATTGTATCAGATAACGCGCAACATTTCCACTGTTTTTTTGTTTAATCCAAAATTTTTTTCGGACAAAAACCGATGAAGTCCGCCGCCACCAGCCGGTAGTCCACGCTGCCGTACAGGCCCTGAAGCGCCAGGCGGTGACTCGGCCCGTGAAGGTGGCCGTAGCAGCAGGTCCTGACTGCGTATCTCTCCAGCAGATCAACGATCTCCTGACAGCAGTATCCCTTGTAGAGCGGAGGATAGTGAAGAAATGCCAGCTTTTCCCTTCTCCCTGCCGCCTTCAGAGAGGCCTCCAGACGCATGAGTTCCCGGTCAAACACCTTGCGGGAGCCCTGCTCCTCATAGAACCATCCGCGGGTACCGCACAGGGCGACCTCCTGATAGAGGCCGCAGTTATTATGCAGAATGTGCAGATGGGTAAACCCCTTCCCCCGGAAAAATGCATCCATTTTGGCCGCGGTGGCCCACCAGTAGTCGTGATTGCCCTTGAGCAGCCACTTCTCCCCCGGCAGTTCATGGTCCAGAAAGGCAAAATCCTGTTCTGCCTCCTCCAGACTCATGGCCCAGGACAGATCGCCGCACAGTACGACGGTGTCCTGATCGGTCACGCCGGAAAAGCCGCTGCGCAGCCGCTCCACATAATTCTCCCACCCGGTGCCGAACACCTCCATGGATTTATTGGAGGCCAGCGACAGATGGGTATCTCCGATGGCGTAAAGGGCCATCCCATCACCTCACTTCAGCAGAGCCAGAACCTGCTCTGTCATATGCTCCTTCTCCGTCACCCGGTCAAACCGGCGCAGCTTGCTCCCGAGGTCTGCCAAAGGAGCGGGGACCGGTTCGCCGGTAAGTGCCGACAGCTGTTCGAGCAGCGCTGTCCCCTGCTGCTGTTCCCGGACGCCCAATGCCTCCAGCACGGCGGAGCAGAACTTGAAGGGGCTGGCGGTGGAGGCCGCAAGGGTCACGGTGTTGTCCCCGGTTTCTTCGCGGTACTGCTTCAGCACGTGGAAGGCAACCGCAGTATGAGGGTCGATCAGGTAGCGGTGCTCCTTCCACATGGCCCCGATCGCCGCCCTGGTGTCGTCATCGTTACAGTACCCGGCGGAGAAAAGCCCGGCCATGCGGGTGCGGAGGGCGGGTGCCGTCTCATATCGTCCCTCGGCGCCGAGCTGCGCCATATACCCGCGCACCTGGTCCGAATCGTGCCCGGTAAGCTCAAAGAGCAGACGCTCCAGATTGCTGGAGATCAGGATGTCCATAGAGGGTGAAAGCGTGTTGTAGAAATGCCGCTTCCGGTCATATACGCCGGTCCTGATAAAGTCGGTCAGGACATTATTGCTGTTGGACGCGCAGATCAGACGTCCGATGGGTACGCCCATGGTCTTGGCGTAATAG
>CAKUHW010000199.1 GCA_934659415.1 uncultured Oscillospiraceae bacterium | reverse complement strand
CAGCGAGGGAGCGCGCACGGCGCCGGGGACAGAGGCCAGGCGGGTGAACCACTCCTCCTGAAGGCCTCGGACGAAGGACTTTTCGTACCAGGACAGATTTGGAACCATGATGACATATCCGCCGGTCACATCGCCGCCCATGTAGCCGTAACGCTCCAGCAGGATGATGTTTTTTGCTCCGGCCCGGGCCGCCGCGATGGCGGCGGAGTGGCCTGCCGCGCCTCCGCCGACCACCAGGATATCGCACTCGGCCTCAACAGGAAGGGGGCGCGCCGCCTCCAGATAGGTTTTGCTCATAGTCTGTTCTCCTTTTGCAATTGGCTTAAACAATGTAGCCGGCAATGATGCAGATCACACTGGCGACCACAATGTAGACAACATTTGTGACAACACCCTTTGTGAACATGAATTTGTTGGTCATTTCCTCACGGCCCAGCATGATGGGCGCATAGGCGATGGCACCGTTGGTCAGGAAAGCGCACATGCTGGACAGGATGGTGGCCACGCCCAGAATAGTGGCGTTTCCGCCGCCGTTCAGCTGCATGGTGCAGGCCAGCGGGATACACACGGCGTTGATGGTAAAGCTCACAGGCATACCATTGGTAAAGTTGGTGAAGATGGTGGAGACGGCCACACACAAAATCACCATGACGGGCCAGCTGGCGTTGCCAAGGATGGGGGAGAGGAAGTCGGCGATGGCAGCTTTGATGCCCAGGTCGTCAGAGGCGATGGCGCCGCCTACGATGGTAAAGCAGCCTGCGACGGCTACGATGCCCCACATGGTCTTGCTCTGAAGAAGCTTGACACCGTTGATGTAGGGCTTGCCGTCCCTGCTGCGCATGAGGCAGAGAATGGCGAAGAGCACGATCCAGATCCAGGTGTTGCCTACCTTGCTGTAGGCGGCATACAGGGCGGAACCCTTGGGGAGCACCATGCTCAGCAGCAGAAAGAGAATACCGAAGAGCATAAAGCCCAGCAAGGTCTTCTGCCGGCCGGTCATCTTCAGGTCGGCCTCGCTCATGCCCATCTTTTCCGGGTCGTACTCCTTCAGCGGAGTGAGGTCGATCTTCCACACAAAGCGAATGAGCGCGATGTAGGCCAGCACAAACACCAAAACCACCAGAGTGGCGACGATGAGATAGGCGGCATTGTTGAACTCCAGACCGCTGCCGCCCATAATGCTGCTGATAATGGCGATGGAGGAGAGATGCACACCCTTGAAGGGAAGCACATAGGCGCCCATAGCGGAGATGTATATGCCCAGCAGCAGGCAGCGCTTCAGGTCGCTGTCCTTGCGGACACCGCACATCTCACAGATGGTGTCCAAGATCGGGTACCACAGCAGGAGCATCGTGGTGGGGCTGCTCACCAGCGCGGAGCAGATCAGCACGGCCAGGAGTATCATTGTGATCAGCCGGGTCGGATGTCCACGGAGAGCCTTGATCTTCAGTACCTTGCGGGCCAGCACATTTACCGCGCCCGACTCTGTCACCGCGCCGGTGAGCGCCATCACCCAGATAATCTGCTGAATGGTGGCATTGCCGAACCAGGTGGCAAGCAGTGCGTTGGAGGTGGTGAAACCGCATACGACCATGGCGAACAGGCCCAGCAGTGCGGGCCAGAAGGTCTCGCCGGTGGCGACGGTGGCGATGAGCACGCCGATGAAGATTCCCAGCATGCTGATACCCACCGGTGTGATTCCCGCGAAGGTCGGGACGATACGTCCGAAGAGATACATGAAGAATACAGAAATGATGACGCAGATGTAATAGGGTGCATTGTTCTTTTTGGTGATGGGCTCTGCCATAAAGGTCCCTCTCTTTCTGTCAAATCTGTAGATTGTTCGGCATTACGTCTGAAGCTTCTTTACGTATCGTTGCAACTGAATAAAAGATACGTCGCATTTCTGCGTTTGTAAAGTGCGATTTACGGACATTCCGTGCTGATTTTGATTCGGATATCTGCGCCCTACGTTGAGACTTCGCCGGGCCGGACAGCGAGGGCGGGGGGATAGAAAAAGCCTCCGCAGATGCTCAGCGTCTGCGGAGGCTCAGGCGATGGAAGGCGGGCGGACTTCAGCTGCGGGTCAGACTAGCTGCCTGCGCATATAGAGGAGAAACGTCTCCAGGTTCGGAGATGGGGTCAGCGCCCTGCTCCACACTGCCCGGTTGGTGCTGAGAGGAAAAAAGTCCAGGGACACCTGCCGCACCCCCGCCCAGGTGGCCATCATGTCAAGCGGCAGAATGGGGTAGATCCTGCCTTGACAGGTCAGCTCCCGCAGCAGCATCTGATCCGAAGTGCGCAGCACCACGTTCGGGTTTTTTCCCATCGCGGCGAAGCTGGCAGTCAGCATACGCTCCAGCGGCATGGGGGCGTTGAAATAGCCCAGCGGCAGGTCCAGAAGATCACTGATGTCCGCCGTGGTGCCCAGCCGGGTATCGTGCTCGGCCGCGCCGAGCATGACGGGATTCGGATACAGATCCAGACTGCAGAAGACATCCTCATCCGGCTTGGCCGGGGTGAAGGCGACATCGATCATCCCGTCCAACAGAGGCCTGAAGGCCTCGTAGGCGCTGTATTCTGTAATGCACAGGCCGACGTCCGCGTGGTCGGACTGGAAACCCTCCAGGTAATTTTTGTAGATGCAGTAGGCGTTGGTGGGAGTTATGCCGACGCGAAGCGGCTGCAGCAGAGGCTCCTGTATCTGGCACAGCTGGATCTGCCGCTTCGCCGTGGCACAGCTTGCAGTGAAGGTATCAAACAGGCGCAGCAGGATCCGTCCGCTCTCGGTCAGGGCCACGCCGCTGCGCGAACGGGTGAACAGCGCCGAGCCGAACTCTTCCTCCAGCTCCGTGATCGTGCGGGATACCACGGAACGGGAGACATACAGCTGCTCTGCGGCGGAGGAGATATTTCCGCTCCGGCAGACGGCCTGAAAGTATTCGATCTGTTTTAGCGTCATTGCGTACCCTGACCTCCCGTCTCTGTGTGCAGCACTTTCTTCGGGGCCGTCTGGCCACCCGGTTCAGCCCTTCAGACGCTCCGCCCAGGCGGCGTACCGGGCCACCCGGGCGTCCCGGTCGGCGGGGGTGCTGCCCTTGGTGAGGATATACACCTTCACCTTGGGCTCCGTGCCGGAGGGGCGCACCACCACGTCGGTGCC
>CAKUHW010000198.1 GCA_934659415.1 uncultured Oscillospiraceae bacterium | reverse complement strand
GGAGCTGGCGCGAAGCGCCTGAGGGGTTGTCCGCCCGCAGCGGCGTGGCGGACGATATCCGCCGATCCCGTCTCAGGCTCTGTGCTCCGCCTGCCTTCCCGCCCACACGCGGTAGGCGGCCTCGTCCCGGAGCAGGCTCTCCCGGAAGGCGGTGAGGATATAGCGGAACAGCTCCTCCTCGGAGGGGCTGAAATGGTGCTTCCTCCGGCGGGTCACCACCAGGGGCGTGACGACGTCCTCCCGCAGGCGCACCATGCTGTCCCGGCGGGTCTCCCCGGCCCGGGCGTAGAGCTCCAGCGCCTGAGCCTTCACCAGCATGGCGTAGGGGGCCCGGTTCAGAATCTCCCGGATGAGGCGGGAGTCGTTGCACTCCAGGGCGATATTCGGCCGGAAGCCCGCCTCCCCGCAGATGCGCCAGGTCTCGTATTCATCGGTGGAGAAATCGTTGCAGACGAATTTGGAGTCCGCCAGCTCCCGCAGGGACACCACCCCCCGCCCGGCCAGAGGGTGTCCGTTCCCCAGGCACACCAGGACCGCGCAGCGGTGCACCACCTCGTTCTCCAGCCGGGGGTCCTCCGCCGGGCGGTTGTTGATGGCAAACTCGATCTCGTAATCCAGAAGCTTCCGGATGGAGTCCTCCGCGCGGCAGCTGTTGTACTTCAGCTTCACGTCCGGATAGCGCTCCTTGAACTGCAGCATCACATCGAACAGGGTGGAGAGGTTTCCCATGCTGGCAAAGGAGATCTCCCGGCCGTCCCGGCTGCGGATCCTCTTCAGCGCGTCCAGCCCCTGGTCCAGTTCCTCCAGGCTGCGGTCCACATACTCCAGAAAGAGCTCGCCGTTCCGGTTCAGGCGGATCTTCTTTCCCTCTCTCTGGAACAGGCGCACCCCCAGCTCCTCCTCCAGCCGCGCCACCATCTGGCTCAGCGCCGGCTGGGAGATATACAGGCTCTGGGCCGCCTTTGTAAAGCTTTCCTCCTTCGCCAGCCGGCAGAAGTACCGCAGCTGCAGCAGATTCATGTCGCCGCCCCCTTTTTTTCATCATAGCACGGTTTCCCCTCTCTGCGCAACCCCCGCCCCGCCGGGGATTGCGCAGGCAAATTTCCTGTTGGCTTGCGCCCGGTTTTGTGCTAAACTGGGGCTATTGGCGCCGGAAAACTTTCCCGGAGTATTTTTCCCTGTTTTTTCAACTGTTCATGACATATTCATATTCATCTGGTATGATTACTTCAAAATAAACCTTTTCCCTGAAAGGAGACCGACTATGCAGCCTACACTGTGCACCCGCTGCCATAAAAACGTGGCCGTTGTCTTCATCACCCGCATTGAGGGCAGCGAGACAAAAAACGAGGGGCTGTGCCTGAAGTGCGCCCGTGAGCTGGGCATCAAGCCCGTGGACGATATGATGAAGAAGATGGGCATCTCCGACGACGACCTGGAGAACATCTCCAACGAGATGATGTCCGCCTTCGGCGGCGCGGAGGCCCTGGACGGCCTGGGCGGCGGCGCGGAGGACGGCGAGGACGAGGACGACGAGGGCCGCACCGCCACCTTTCCCTTCCTGAACAAGCTCTTCGGCGCCCAGCAGCAGGCCCAGGGCGAGGGGAGCGGCCCCAACCGGGGCGAAAAGCCCGGCGCCCCCAAGGAGGGCCGGGAGCAGCCCAAGGGGGATAAGCCCCCCAAGCGCAAATTCCTGGAGAGCTACTGCATCTCCCTCACCCGCAAGGCGTCCGAGGGCAAGCTGGACCGCATCGTGGGCCGGGAGCGGGAGATCGAGCGCACCATCCAGATCCTCAACCGCCGGCAGAAAAACAATCCCTGTCTCATCGGCGAGCCCGGCGTGGGCAAGACCGCCATTGCCGAGGGTCTGGCCCAGCGCATCTTCGAGGGCAGCGTACCCTACAAGCTGTTGGACAAGGAGGTCTATCTGCTGGACCTGACCGCCCTGGTGGCGGGCACCCAGTTCCGGGGGCAGTTCGAGTCCCGGATGAAGGGCCTCATCGACGAGGTGAAGAAGCTGGGCAACATCATCCTGGTCATCGACGAGGTCCACTCCATTGTGGGCGCGGGGGACGCGGAGGGCTCCATGAACGCCGCCAACATCCTCAAGCCCGCCCTCAGCCGGGGGGAGATCCAGGTCATCGGCGCCACCACCCTCACGGAGTACCGCAAGTATATCGAAAAGGACTCCGCCCTGGAGCGCCGCTTCCAGCCGGTGATCGTGGAGGAGCCCTCCATCGACGAGTCCACCGAGATCCTCAAGGGCATCGCCCCCTACTACGAGCGCTTCCACCATGTGACCATCAGCCCGGATATGTGCCGCCTGGCGGTGACCATGAGCGAGCGCTACATCACCGACCGCTACCTGCCGGACAAGGCCATCGACCTCATCGACGAAGCCGCCTCCGACGTGAACCTCCACAACCGGGACCAGGCCCGTCTGGCCGCCATCGACCGGGAGCTGGCCGACTATGCCAAGGAGACCGAGCTGGTGCTCTCCGCCACCGACGGCCAGGGGGACGCCCAGGTGCGCCAGCTGCAGCAGGAGGAGCAGAAGCTGCAGCGCCAGAAGGACGCCCTGGAGATGGCCGTCTCCCGGGACGAGACCGAGGCCCCCAACCGGGGCGACCCCGCCTTCCAGGAGCGGCAGGAGAGCCGCCGCCGTCAGATCGGCGAGCTGCAGCGCCAGCTGACCGACCTGGCCGGGCGCAGAGGGGCCCTGCAGGGCGAGATCAGCGGCCGGGCCTACCAGCGTCTGGCGGAGCTGAAAAGCCGTCAGGCCCAGCTGAACGGCGAACGGGAGGCCATTCTGGCCAAGGGCGATCCCCCGCTGACCGCCGCCCATCTGGCCCGGGTGATCGAGCTGTGGACCAAGATTCCCGCCTCTCAGATCCAGGAGCAGGAGTTCGAGCGCCTGGCCAGACTGGAGGACCGGCTGAAGGCCCACATCGTGGGGCAGGACGAGGCCGTCCGCGCCGTGGCCGCCGCCATCCGCCGGGGCCGCGTGGGCATCTCCGCCAAGCACAAGCCCGTATCCTTCATCTTTGTGGGCTCCACCGGCGTAGGCAAGACCGAGCTGGTGAAGCAGCTGGCCGCCGACCTCTTCTCCTCCCCCGAGGCCCTCATCCGCCTGGACATGAGCGAGTTTATGGAGAAGCATTCCGTGTC